>JBEANU010000126.1:0-5719 GCA_041165265.1 Bacteroidota bacterium
CAATTCGGTAAATTATTTATAAATGGCAGCAACTAAAGAAATTACAGTAGAAGACAAATTACGTTCCTTGTTTCAATTACAAAAAATTGATTCAAAAATCACAGAAATTAAAACTGTACGTGGCGAATTGCCTATACAAGTACGTGATATGGAAGATGAATTAGTGGGGCTAAATGTTCGTATCAAACATCTTGAAGAAGAAGTGGCTGGCGCTGAACAAATAATTGCCAATTACAAAACTGCTAAAAAAGAAGCGGAAGCGGCTATAAAAAAATACGAAAAACAACAAGATAACGTAAAAAATAATCGTGAGTTTGATGCATTAAGTAAGGAAATTGAAATGCAAAAATTGGAAGTTCAACTTTGCGAAAAACGTGCTAAAGATGCTGCGGAAGATGCCAAATTTAAACAGCAAAATTTAGAGGATGCTCAAAAAAATATTAAGGATAAAGAAAAAATTTTAAAAGCAAAAAAATCTGAGTTAGCTAGTTTGATTGAAGAAACTGAGGTTGAAGAACATGAGTTATTGGCAGAATCAAAATCATCACGTGAAAACATTGATGAACGCTTATTGATGAGCTATGATAAAATTAGAAAAAATTATCGTAATGGTTTAGCAGTAGTGCCAATACGCCGTGGTGCTTGTGGCGGTTGTTTCAATAAAATTCCACCACAAAAACAAATGGAAATTAAAATGCACCGCAAAGTAACAGCTTGCGAACATTGTGGCCGAATATTAGTAGATGAAGCAATAGATATGGTTTAATGCTAACCCTTGATTGGATAATGATTTCAAGGAAAATAAAATATTTTAAAATGCTACTTCAAATACGAAGTAGCATTTTTGTTTTAATACTATTGCCAGTTTTTTCAAAAGCAAGTGCTACCACAGTTGCAAAATTTGATTTTAATGAAAATTGTAAAACAGCTTATCAGCAAATTATTTCATTAAAAATAAAATCGGCCGAAACCACTATTGCTGCTGAAAAAAAAGCAAACCCTACCAATCCTGTAATTGCGTATTTAGAGCATGCTCATGATTTTATGATTTTTTTTGTGGAGGAATTTGATGATGATTATAAAACACTCAACAAAAACTTTAGTAATCGATATGCAATTATTGAAGCTGCAGATGATAAATCAGCTTGGCGTAAATATTTATTAGCGCAAATGGATATTGAAATGTGCATTGCCAATGGCAAAATGGGTAATTATGTTACATCCGTTTTAGAATCACGAAGGGCAAATATTTTACTGACTGAAAACGATAAAAAACATCCCACATTTACCCCCAATAAAAAGGGCTTAGGGCTTATTCACTGCTTAATAGGAACCATTCCTGAAAAATACAAATGGGGCGCTAGTTTGTTTGGTTTTTCAGGTAATTTGAATGAAGGAATGGCTGAATTAATGGAAGTAAAAACATACGTAGATAAAACAAAGTTTTATTGTGAAGCTGAGCTAAATTTTATTTATGTATATGGGCTATTATATATGACTAACGACAAAGTAAATGCTTATAAATTAGCACAACAATTTTTAAAAGAAAACCCAGATAATTTATTGTATCATTTTTTGGCAGCTAATGTAGCACAAGCAACAGCCCACAATGATGAAGCCATTTCAATTCTTTTAAAAAAACCATCAACGCCTGATTATTTGCATTTTGATTATATGGACTATATGCTTGGGGTAAGCTATTTACGTAAACTTGACCCTGCTGCATCTATTTGGTTAGAAAAATTTGCAAAGTATAATACCAGAAGAAATTTTGTGAAAGAAGGATATCAAAAATTAGCTTGGAGTTATTTAATTATTGGTGATAATATCAATTATAAAAAAGCAAAACTGAATTGTAAATTATTGGGTAATACGGTTGTAGATGCTGATAAACAAGCGCTTAGAGAATTAGAGGCTCAAGAAAACCCTAATGTATTATTATTAAAAGCAAGATTGTTGTGTGATGGTGGTTATTATGAAAAAGGAATTAATTTGATGGCTGGGCATAAAATGGCTGACTTCAAAATTAAAAGAGAGCAAGCCGAATTTGTTTATCGTGTAGGGCGTATATATCATGAATGGGGTTATGCAGATAAAGCAATTCCTTATTATTTAGAAGCTTACCATCAAGGCAAAGAAATTCCGCAACATTTTTCTTGTAATTCAGCTTTAAATTTAGGTTTGATTTATGAACAAAAAGGTAATAAATTGTTGGCTGAAAAATACTATACATTGTGCATTAATAGTAAAAATTCAGATTTTAAAAATGGGCTGGAACAAAAGGCTAGGGCTGGTTTGCAACGCATTAAAAAATAATTGTAAAGATGAAAAATGTATTAGTAATTGGCGCTTCAACAAATGTTGAACGGGTATCAAACATAGCTATTAATAGGTTGGTACAACATCACTATCCTGTATTTGCTATTGGCTTAAAACAAGGCATAGTAGCCAATGTTGAAATAAAAACAGGCATGCCATTTTTTGAAAATATTGATACCATAACTATGTATGTAGGTGCTAAAAATCAAGCTATATTTTATGATTATATTATTCAGATAAACCCCAAACGAGTAATTTTTAATCCCGGTTCGGAAAATGAAGAATTGGAAAATTTATTACAAAAAAATAATATTGCTTTTGAACAATCGTGTACTTTGGTTTTATTGGCAAGCAATCAATTTTAAATTATCTGATTAGGGTTACATTACCTTTTAAATCAAATGACCTACCAGTTGATGTGTAGGCTTTTAATTTCCATACGTAAACTTCCATAGGCATATCCTCACCTTTAAACTTGCCATCCCACCCAAAGGTTTTATCATGCGATTCAAATAGTAAATTCCCCCATCTATCAAAAATAAAAAAATTAATTTTTTCAATACATGGTCCTAACGGAATATAAATATCATTAGTGCCATCACCATTAGGTGTAAAGGCTTTGGGCAAACCAATAAATCCGCAATCATCATAAACTCTGATGTTTAAGCAGGCAGTATCTGAGCAGCCATAAATATCAAGCCCTTCAACACAATAGGTATCGCCGTTATAAATGCTATTCCAAATAGTTGTTTTACATGTATCGCATGATAAATAACTACTGTTTAGCCAATGATAATTAACTGCTCCAGTAGCCGTAAGTGTAACCGATTGCCCTAATCCTGCTAATGTATCACGTGGTGATACTTGTACGGTTGGATACAAGCCAATCATATAAATAGGTTGTGTAATTGTACATTGATGACTATCAGTTATTGTAACCCAATAGTTGCCATTTGGTAAATTATAAATTGAATCGGAGGTGGAGCCTGTGCTCCATAAAAATTGATATGGAGCTGTGCCTCCGCTAATAGTAGCTTTGATTGAGCCATCTAAATTAAAGCAATGTGGTTGTTGAATAAATGTATCTAAATTAAATTGTGGTGGCTGATGAATAGTGATGGTATCCATACAATAGCCCTGTGTTGAATCAGTAACTTTTACGGTAAAAGTACCGTTGCAAAATTTATTTACAGTAGCTGTTGAATAACCGTTGCTCCATAAATAGTTGTATGGTTGAATGCCCCCTAAGGCAACCACAGTGCCTTGTCCGTTGCAAGTATCATAACATGAGGCATCTTTGATACCGGTTGTAAATAGTTTTAAGTTTGATGCAATTGTATGACTAAACTTAAATGTATCACTATTACAATAAGGATTTGTAATAACAACTGAATAAAACCCAGGACATAAATTTGAAATTTGTGAGGTGGTAGCTCCTGTATTCCATACATAAGTTATAGGACTCCAGCCATCTTTAATAGTTACGCCCAATGAGCCTTTGCAAGGCAAACATGTTGGCGAATTGAGGTAAGTATCGCCCACATATTTCATAAGTGGTACGGTATCAATATAAACTATTACAGTATCTTTTATACCACAGGCATCAGTAACAATACAAGTATTATTGCCAATGCAAAGTGAGGTAGTAGCTGATGTGGTAGCTAAGTTTGTCCATAAATAGGAGTATGGCAAATTGCCACCTGCAACACTTATTCTACCATATCCGTTACAAGTATTTAGGCATGAATTTGAAAATGAATCTAATACAGCTGTTAAAGTGGGATAAATATTTATAATAAAATTTATGGTATCATGCAAATTGCAGTTATCAGTAATGATACACCAATTATTTCCTTTGCATAAGGTGTTATTAATGGCTGTAGTAATGCCATTGCTCCACAAATAAGTGTAAGGCGTTTTACCTCCTGTACCACTTGCAGTAGCTTTACCAGTGCATTGATTAGTGCATGATACAGATTGAATGGTAACAGTTCCATTAAAAGTTGGGTAGGCTACAATGATAATTGATGCAGTATCTTTTTTAGAGCAAACATCAGTAACAACACAAGTACTTATGCCAATACATAAATTTGTAGCCGTAGCAACGGTAGCGCCACTACTCCATAAATAGCTATAAGGCCCCATGCTATTGCTTCCTAAGGCTGTTGCAACGCCATTACAAGTAGTATTACATGAAGCACTATTGGCAGTAATTGAAATATTAGGAGGAGGCAAAAGTAAAATATTTACAGTTACCGTATCACGGCTGATACAAGCATCGGTTACTATACAGGTATTAGTTCCTAAGCATAAATTTGTAGCCGTAGCCGAAGTTGTTCCTGAACTCCATAAATAGGTATAAGGCGCAATGCCGCCTATACTTGTTGCAGTTGCTGAGCCATTGCAAATTGAATTACAGGAAGAGTTATTATAGATTGTATTTGCAATAGGATTTGGATAAGCCGGAATATTGATAAATGCTGTATCTTTTTTACCACAACTATCCGTAACAATACAATAATTTTGTCCTACACAAAGTTGATTTGCAAGCGTTGTAGTTTCGCCTGAGCTCCATAAAACCGTATAAGGAGCCAGACCTAAAGTAATATGAACAAGTGCTGAGCCATTGCAAATTGAATCGCAAGCTCGTTTAATAAACGAACAACTTGTTTGCATTTTAATGTAAGTTGGTATATGCACATAAAATGTATCAATACCGCATCCTGCCGTACTTAAAATACAGTAATAAAATGAATCGGTACATAAATTATTGGCTGTTTGTGCAAATGAGTTATTGTTCCAATAAAAATAATAAGGCCCATAGCCGCCACCAAAAGTTAAAGTTGCTGAGGCATTGCAATTTGGATTACAGATGCTTGATGTTGTATTAATATTACCATATAGTAATGGAGCTAATGGTATTTTAATTGAATTGGTATCTTTACTTCCACAACCATCGGTTACAATACAGGTATAAACTGAATCGTAGCATACATTTATATTTTGTGGATTATTAATTACACCATTGCTCCAATTGTATTGATATGGAGCAAATCCTCCACTTTGAATATATGCAAATGCTATCCCATTACATACTCCTTTACACGATGGCGAATTACCCAATGATAAGGCAATAGTCGCAAAAAAAGGTGTTTTATCAAAATCAACAGCAACAGTACCGCAAGCATCAGTAACTGTGCAGGTATAGGTGCTATCATAACAAACATTACTAATATTATTAGCTGTTGAACCTGTGCTCCATAATAATTGATATGGTGAAATGCCACCACCAACTGAAACCGAGGCTGAGCCATTACAAAAAGTTTTACATGATGCAGTGCAGGTTACATAGGGCGTTAAAGCTGGCGGACGTGGTACTTTAAAGTAAAATGAATCTTTA
>JBEANU010000127.1:0-3313 GCA_041165265.1 Bacteroidota bacterium
TTTTTACCTGGCGATAACTGTTTTATTTTTGAGGATAATACTATTCAACCATTTGTGAAAATTGGAAGTAATGTAACGCTTTGGAGCGGCAACCATATTGGACATCATTCAACAATTGAAAGCCATAATTTTATTAGTTCGCATGTTGTGATTTCAGGTCATTGTATTGTTGAATCAAACTGTTTTTTAGGGGTTAATGCTACTTTAGCACATAAAGTCAAAATTGCCTCAGGCACCTTATTGGGGGCTGGTGTAATTATATCAAAAGATACAGAAAATAATAGAGTATACGTTGCACCACGACCTGTTTTACTTGAAAAAACATCAGACCAAATAAAGTTATAAAAATTGAAAAGTAAAATTTTACTATCTATTGTAAGTCCAGTATATAGGGCTGAAAAAATAATTCCTGAATTAGTTAAAAGAATTGATGAGGAAGTAAGCAAGTTTACAAATAGTTATGAAATAATATTAGTTGAGGATTGTGGACCCGATAATAGTTGGGCTGCAATTCAACAACAAGCTCTTTTACATAAACATGTTAAAGGCATTAAACTAAGTAGAAATTTTGGTCAACATTATGCTGTAACGGCAGGTTTAGAAGTAGCTTCTGGAAAATATATTGTAATAATGGATTGTGACTTACAAGATGACCCAGCTCTTATTTCAAAAATATTTGATGAAATTAATAAGGGTTTTGAAATTGTGTTCACTAAAAGGCAACAAAGAGGGCATTCAGTTTTAAAGTCATTTGGCTCATTTTTATTCAATAAATTTTTTGTACTTTTTTCTGATACAAACTATACAATTGATATGGGCTCATTGGTTATTTTTTCAGAAAAAGTTAGGAACGCTTTTCTTCAATTAAAGGAAAAAGATAGGCTATACATTCAGCTATTAAAATGGACTGGATACAAAAGTACTTACATGATATTGCCTCATTCTGAACGATTTGAAGGACGATCTACATACAACTTCTTTTCATTAGTAAAACTAGCTTTACAGGGTTGGACATCTCATTCAAACAAATTATTAAGATTAACAATTTATATTGGCGCAACATTTTCAATATTGTCTTTTTTTGCAATTTTTTGGATAGTATATTTATATTTTACAAAAGGTTCATTAAGTGGTTGGACAAGTATTGTTTCCTTGTTGCTTTTCTCTACTGGTATTATATTGTGTAGTATTGGTATTACCGGTTTGTATATTGGAAAAATTTTTGAACAAGTAAAAGATAGACCATTGTATTTAGTTGATGAAAAATTAAACTTTGAATAATTCAATTACAATGACTAATGCAAATATTAAAAATTCAAAACTATCCTGATTTATTAAATGATGTAATAAATTATAATTATGCATCAGTTCCTTTATTGATTGAAAACCATTCTGACCAAGCAATACTTATACTAACAAAAAGAAACAAGGCTGGAAAGTCATTGCCTTTTTTATATGAGTTCTCAAAAAAATCACTCAAAGTAATTAAAAGATTGAATGACAAGCCTTTTTTAGAATTAGGTAATTTAGGTTCATATGATGAAGATGGCATAATGCCAGTTTGTTCAATCCAAGTAGAAGGAAAAATATATTTATATTATATTGGCTGGAATTTAGGAAAATCAGTGCCATTCAGAAACTCAATTGGATTAGCTATTTCAGATGACAATGGCCATAGCTTTTATAAACCTTTTAATGGTCCAGTACTCGATCGTTCAATTCACGACCCTTGTTTTGTTGCTAGTTGTTTTGTTTTAAAAGACGACGGATTCTATAAAATGTGGTATCTATCATGCGACGAATGGATAATGGATATTAATGGTAAACCTAATCATAAATACAATATTAAATATGCGACATCAACCGACGCCATAAATTGGACGAGAAATGGTATTATTGCAATTGATTATGAATGGGAAAATGAATATGCCATATCGGTACCAAGGGTAATTAAAGAAAACGGAATATATAAAATGTGGTACTCTTATAGAGGTAGCAAAAATATAACAACATATAGAATTGGATATGCGGAGTCTGTAGATGGTATAATATGGGAAAGGAAAGATAAAAAAGTTGATTTTTCGCTTTCAACGGATGGTTTTGATTCAGAAATGGTTTGCTATCCTTTTATTTTTGATGCTAATCAAAAAAGGTACATGCTTTATAATGGAAATGGATATGGTAAAACTGGCTTTGGGATTGCTGAATTAATTTAGCCTAGCTTCTGTAATTAAATGATTGTATGGAAACCAAGAAAAATTAGTGTGTGAAGTTTTAACAATAGGAAAAAATTCTTCGGTTATTTTTTTGAAATCAGCCTCAAATTTAATGTTCTGACCACGGTCATAATCCATTAAAAGTTTGGCAAAAAAATGCTGATTTTCTACACGGACTGGATCTTGTATGATAACTTTACCATGCACACTTAGCATATTTTTAATATTGGAAAGTAATTGCCTAATCTCCTCATCCGATAAATGGTGCATAACCGCATTGCATAAAATGATATCAAATTTTTCATTAATGTTTATTGCATCAGCTTTTGAAACATAGAATTTAGCATAAGGGAATTTTTTTTTATTTTCTTCAATATAATTTGAGTTTAAATCAATTCCAGTGTAATTAATATCTTTTGAGAACACAGTCAAAATATATGCAGTTCCACAACCTATATCAAGTATTTTTTCGTTTGAGGATGGTTTAATAAATTCATTTACATAACGAGTTTGACCTCTTTTTCTACCTAGCATATCCATTAGCAAATCATAGAAAACACCAAATTCTAAAATTTTTCTTATTCCCGATGTAACGTGCGCCATTATTTTTTTTTATTTGGCGAAAGTAAGAAATTCTAACATCAAATTCAATTCAAAATTTAAAGCAAGTGTGTTAAAATAATTTAGATTTGCAGTTCAAAATAAATTTATATAACATGGAGGTTGTACCGTTTAATAAACCGTATTTAACAGGTAAAGAAGGACACTATATATACCAAGCAGTATTGTCAGGCAAAATTTCAGGCGATGGTATTTTTACAAAAAAATGCCATCAATGGTTTGAGCAAAAGTATGGCTTTAAAAAAGCATTACTCACCACAAGCTGTACTGATGCTTTAGAGATGGCAGCCATCTTGCTAAACATTAAAGATGGTGATGAAGTAATAGCACCTTCCTACACGTTTGTATCTACCGTAAATGCGTTTGTGTTAAGGGGTGCAAAAATAATTTTTGCTGATAGCTTACCTAATCACCCCAATATTGATGTATCAAAAATTGAAAGCCTTATCACACCCAAAACAAAAGCAATAATTCCT
>JBEANU010000128.1:0-12136 GCA_041165265.1 Bacteroidota bacterium
CCAAAAGGTGTTTTGAATATTGTTCATGGCTTAGGTCATAGTGCAGGAATGAACATTGTGAAGCATAAAAAGGTGAAAGCAATTTCGTTTACTGGTGGCACCAAAACAGGCGCTGTGATTGCTGCAGAGGTGGCACCAAAGTTTAAAAAAATGAGTTTAGAATTAGGCGGAAAAAATCCGAACATCATTTTTGCTGATTGCGATTTTGAAAAAATGATAAAGACAACATTGCGTTCTTCCTTCGAAAATCAAGGACAAATTTGTTTGTGTGGCAGCAGAATTTTAGTGGAGAAATCTATCTACGAAAAATTCAAAGCACGATTTGTAGAAGAAGTAAAAAAACTAAAAGTTGGCAATCCGAAAAATGAAGATTCACGATTAGGCGCAATAGTTTCTAAACAACATTTTGAGAAAATTTTAAGTTGCATAGAATTAGCAAAACAAGAAGGCGGAAAAATTTTATGTGGTGGCAATGCTATAAAAATGGATGGCGAACTGTCGGATGGTTGGTTTATAGAACCTACTGTTATTGAGGGTTTAACGCAATATTGCAAAACGAATCAAGAAGAAATTTTTGGACCAGTTGTAACCATTCAACCTTTTGAAACCGAAGAAGAAGCTTTGCAATTTGCCAATGCAACTGAATATGGTTTGGCTGCAACAATTTGGACAGAAAATATTTCAAAAGCGCATCGCATAGCTGCAAAAGTGGAAAGTGGAATTATTTGGGTAAACTGTTGGTTGGTTCGTGATTTACGAACTCCATTTGGTGGCATGAAGCAAAGCGGCGTTGGCAGAGAAGGTGGAATGCATGCTTTAGAATTTTTCATGGAAGTGAAAAATGTATGTGTGAGCACCCATTGATTTTTTCACAAATAATTTTTCTGTAATTCATTTATTTCATTTTTGATTATCTCTTTTAAATAAGTAGGTTTTAAAACTGTTACACCACTTCCTCTACTCAATATTTTCATTTTCAATTCATGTGAAATCACAATTTGCAGCTCAAACACAGCAAAATTTTTTGTTTGCTTGATGAGTTTTTGTGACTTGTGCCATGGTGCGGTTTGAATATATTTTGTTTCAGAGTTTTTAAATTGTAGTTGTACTTTTTCAACTGGTGCCTCAAGTGAGGTGATGCCAAAATGATTTTTGAAATGCAATTCAGCATTAAATTTTTTAGGAGAAAATGTTTCAGCAGTTTTTTGCAAATCAACAATTCTATCTAATCCAAAAGTGAGCAATAATGCAGGATTTTTGTTGCTAGAATATGCCATCAAATACCAACGATTTTCATATTCTTTCAATAACACAGGCTCTAAAATATGTTCAGTTGAATAATTATTTTGAAATGCCTGGTATTTAATTTTTATCACATTTTTATTTTGAATGGCTTTGGCAATTGGCTGCAACCATTCATCACCAATGTATTTGGTGGGTTTATCTAATTGAATAAATGAGTTTTCATTGGCTTCAATGGATAATGAAGTCATCATTTTTTGCAATGGTTTTTGCAAATTTTTCATCACTGGCAACTCTTTAAATTGTTGCAGAATTTGTACTGCTAATTCAATTGAAAATGTTTCATCTTCAGTTAATGGATTTTTTTCAATAGAATAATTTTCATCTTCATAAATATAACCACGTTTATAAGCATCATATTTTATAGGTGCTCTGAAGCCTAATGCCTCATCCGTTCGCATAGCATCTAAATCTTTTTCAATGGTACTCCTGCTAATTTTTTTTCCTAATTTTTCACTACACAATTCTATAAAATCATTTAAAGTAGGTGCAGGTTTTTGTTTGCTGCGCAATCGTTCATCAATTGCTTTGTAACGAATAAAGGCATGTTTGTTTTGGGGCATGAAACAAAAATAGTGGAATGATTTAAATTTCTATTTAGCTTTACAAAAAAATCACAATGACAACTTTAGCCATCAAGCAAAAAATTGGTTGAATACATCAATAATGCTGATTCAAAAAAAGTGAAAGCATTATTCACTTTGGTTGAAAATGATATGATGAATGAGGCAATTTGGAACGACAAAAATTTTATTACCGATTTGAATAATGATGTTGAGAATTATTTAAATAGAAAAGAAAAAGACTACACTTTGGCTGAAGTAAAACATCGCTTGAAAGCCCATCGCAGCAAAGCAAAAAGTAAAACAGCCTAAATGAATTGGCATGTTATATTTACAAACCGAGTTAATAACGAATTACAAAAATCAGTAGATTGGGTATGATGAACAATCGGTGGGATTAGGTAATCAATTTGAAACTTCAATTTTCAAATTGATTGAAATCATCAAATCCATATTTATTTACGGAAAAGAAGAGCAACTTTCGAGTAGCTTATTTACAAGATTTTCCTTTCTTCATTGTTTACAAAATTATCCCTGAAAGAAATGAAATATTGTTTACATCAATATTTCACACTTCTCGAAATCCAAAGAAAAAATATAAATAATTTTTTAGAGTACGTTTATTGCCGAAGGTGATAAACAATAATAACCGTCAATAAAATGGGTGGTTAAAGGCCCCAATAATTTTATATAACTACAATGCTTTAATAAAAGTGAGTATCACTCACCGTTATTGTTGTTAAAGTCCTTCAAACTTTTTGCTAACTACATAAATACACTGCGGAGTGATGAAGTAATTTTGAGGAAAAATTTCATTTATGAACCGAAAAGAATTTTTGAAAAACACAGCAATGGCAGCAGGATTATTATTGTTGCCTCCTTCTATTTTATTCGCAAAACAAAAAAATGAAAATGCTCGAAAACCGATTCATTTCATTGGTTTAGGCGGTGCAGGATGCAATGCCGCTATGTTTATTCAAAATAAAATGCTGAGTGCAAAATTTACTTTTATCACTGAAAACAAACACCATTCAAAAGAAAGATTAATGCAGTTGGGGACTTTCATACCTTATCAATCACATTTAAAATTGCATGAATTAAATGCCAAACAGTTTATTGAACAAGGAATTTCAGCAACGGAGTTAAAAATATTCAATCAAGTTTTTAATAAAGATGAAACGTTTATTTTATTGGTTGGCTTAGGGCATACAACTGGCACATTGCTTTGCAAAAATTTTATTGACTTACTGAATAAAACAAAACAAGACTTTTATGTGGTTGCTATTTTTCCTTTTTATTTTGAAGGACAAAAACCCCAACAAATAGCTAACACATTTCTTCACAATTACAAACACGAAAGCAGATTAACAATAATTCAAAATGAAAGTGTGAGAAAAAAATTTGGCGATTTAACCATTGATGAAGCGTTTAAAAAAATTGATGAAATGATGATGAATAAGGCATTGGAGTTGGTGAAGAAAAATTAAATTAAAAGTGTAGTTTTGGAAAAAATAATATGGAAAAAACAATAGAAAATTTATTGAGCCAAGTAAAAGCAATTTCTAAAAAGTATGAAGAAATTGCTAAAATAACAGGTGAAAAATTTAACGTGTTTAATGTGTTAGGTTTGACAACAAAAGAAGTTAGAACACATTCAGCATTTCTGGCTGAATTACTTAATCCTAAGGGTTCGCATGGGCAAGGGGATATTTTTTTAAAATTGTTTTTGCAAATAATTAATCCGAATTCAGATATTCCATTTCTAAATAATTTTGAAACTATTCGAGCAATTTGCAAACGTGAATTTCATATTGGCAACATCAATAAAGATTACACTGAAGGAGGAAGAATTGATATACTTATTTTTGATAACAAAGGTCATGCAATCATAATTGAAAACAAAATTTATGCAAACGACCAACCCCATCAATTAGGTCGATATAAAACCTTTGCTAAAAACAATTACAAGCAAGGATTTTCAATTTTATATTTGAATTTGAACGGTAATGAATCTAATGAAACAAAAGACAATGAATTTGAAGATTACATTTCAATAAGCTACAAATTCACAATAATTGATTGGCTTGAATTATGCAAAAAAGAAGCTGTAAATTTTCCTCTGTTAAGAGAAACAATTACTCAATACATTTATATCATCAAACAATTAACAAATCAATCAACTAACCATAAAATGAGCGAAGAAATTTTAAGTCAAATAATTTCAAACAAATCAAATTTTGTAACCTCTCTGGAAATTCGTAAAGCATTTGACTTATCTTATGATTTGTTGTTGAAAAAACTTGAAGAACAACTAAAGGAAATTGCAACTGATTTAAAATTGAATTTTAATTTCAATCTTGATAGAAGTAATATTTATAGGGGGTTTGGGTTTTATTCAGAAATTATGTTGAAGGAAAACATAAAATTAGAGTATCAATGCCAAGCCAAAAATTTAAATCAGTTTATTTTTGGCTTTAACCGTATTGATACTAAAACAAATGATAATGCTATTCGACTAAATTTATTTAGAGAAGACTTTGATCGTTTTGGACAGACAGAGTCTAATAGTATTTGGATTTGTTACGCTAATTGGAATGAACATCACAATTGGTCTGAAAGTGAATTTGTTGGTATAATTGATGGAACTTTGCAAGAGGAAATTAAAAATCATGTAAAAAAACTATTAGAGTTTGCTGAAACTAAAATAACCACTCCTCAAATACCTTACTGACCTTCACTCTTTCTTTACTCAAAAAAAATTATGAGATTAGGAAAATTAACAGTGAAACAAATTTTGCAGTTAAATCATTTAAATAATTATTTGATTCAAAAACAAAATGAAATTATTGAAAAGCAAAAATTTTATTCTACTCTTCGTAATAAATTATTCGATGAAGAAAAATTTACTAACGATTATGAAGTTGAATTAGAAGTAAGTTACTTTGTTGATGAATCAATTATTCCAGTGCCTTATAGCGATGGGTTTTTATGGAAAGATAAAAGCCATAATTTAAAATTTGAATTGCACTTATGGTATGATAAAACTCCAAAAGAAGGCGATGAGTTAAGGTTAGAACAGCCTTGTTGTTATTTATTGCATTGTCTTTTATACCATTCAGGAATTAATTTAAAATGGATTTTAAAAATTGAAAGAGTGTGGATAGATATCACTTTTCATGACCAAAGTATCATGAATATTAATTTAAAAAATGGTAAATTAACTTCGGCATCATCTATTGTAAATTTCGATTTAGAATAAATCATAATTTAGTTGATGCTAATTTGTGGTTTTAATTACCACCAATTTTTCGCAATTGCATTACTTCCATAGGTTTTAAAATACGATGTTTGCCACGAGGCAAATCTTTTTTAGTTAAGCCTGCATACATTACCCTATCTAACTTTTCAACGGTGTAGCCAAAGTGTTCAAACAACCTACGTACAATACGGTTTTTGCCAATATGAATTTCAACTCCAATTTGAGCTCTATCATAAGGGTCAGGATATCCAATATCATTCACTTTTGCAAAACCATCTTCTAGTTCTATTCCTTTTTTCAGTGCATCAAAGTGAGCATCTTCTAAAGGTTTGTTTAAGGTAGCATGATAAATTTTTCTTACTTCAAATGATGGATGCGAAAGCTTTTGCGTAAGTGTACCATCGTTGGTTAATAATAATAATCCAGTTGTATTTCTATCTAATCTACCCACAGGATAAATGCGTTGGTCAGTTGATTTTTCAACCAATTGCATCACAGTTTTTCTATCTTTTTCATCACTTAATGTTGTGATATAATCTTTAGGTTTATTTAAAAGGATATATACAAAACTACGTGTAGGTTCAATTACTTTACCCTTATATTTTACAACATCGGTGGGCATTACCCGATAACCCATTTCTTTCACTACTTTATTATTTACTGTTACATCACCTTTTTGAATCATCATATCTGCCTTTCGTCGGGCAGCAATACCAGCATGCGCTAAATATCTATTAAGGCGCATTTCTTCTTTTGCTAATTCTGGTTTTTGAAAAGGTTCAATAGGTGTTTTATGTTTTGAAAAAACAACCTTTTTGTTAGCCGTAATTTTTTTATCTTCTATTAATTCTTTTAACGGCGGCGCTTTGCGGTTATTGCCTTCATAATAAGGCTTATCAATTTTTATTTTTGGAGCATCTTTTTTTGTGAATTTCTTTTTTTCAAATTCAGATTTGCTATTTCTTGATTCATATTTTTTTTCAGCAACATAATGTTTTTTTTTCTGCGCAATATCCTTTTTATAAGCAGTTTTGTTGCTTTTGCTGGAATAGTTTTTGGAAGATGTGGTTGATGAAGCAGTATCTTTTTTAATAAACTTTGTTCGTGGTTTTTTTTGGTAAATAGTTTCATCCACCAAATCTCTTTCCTCTTTGGATTGTTTTACAAAAGGCGCTTTTTTATTTTTCTCGTAAAATTTTAATTCTTTTTTTGGGTCTTTAATTTCTTTATTAATAGCCGATGATGCGCTTTTTTTTGCTTTTAGTTTTTCATCATCAATGGCATTATTTTTTTTGCTATCATCTTTTATCTTTTTAAAATCAGGCTTTGATTTTTTTTCTTCAAAGCTTGGTTTTAAGCGCTTTGCAGCAATTTTTTTATTTTCAGTAAAAGATTTTTGTTGTTTTTTCATGATAGGCGAAGATAGATTATTTATCACAAATAATATCAAGTGAAAATTCTTTCATCTAATCATTTTTAAAGTTGAAAGGTGTTATTAATGTTATTTTAATTGTATTGAACTAATACATTTACACTATCGATATTAAAAACAAACCAACAAAGGGCGTTGTTGTAATACTTTGAATTTTTTTATTATCAAATGGTGCAACATTTCATTTAATTGTGCTTCAACTTTTTTACATTTGATACTTTATTTTTTCAACAAAAAAATATAATTTTTGTGTTTGATAAAATAGAATTAGCGTTTTTTCGCAATCACTTTTCAATATAATTCATGACAGAAATTACCTCCAAAACACATATCATAATAAAAGGCGCAAAGGTTCATAATTTAAAAAATGTAGATGTAAATATTCCTCGAAATAAATTGGTGGTATTCACTGGCGTATCAGGCTCAGGCAAATCATCAATTGTGTTTGATACATTATATGCTGAAGGTCAAAGACGATATGTAGAGAGTCTTTCAAGCTATGCCCGTCAGTTTTTAATGCGGATGGATAAACCTAATGTGGAGTATATAAAAGGAATTGCACCAGCCATTGCTATTGAGCAAAAAATTAATTCACGATCAAGCAGAAGCACCGTGGGTACGTTTACTGAAATGTATGATTATTTAAGATTATTGTTTGCAAGGTTAGGTACAACATATTCGCCCATAACAGGTAACGAAGTAAAAAAAGATGAAGTGAGTGATGTGATTGATTTTATTTTTTTACAACCAGAAGGCTCTAAAATTTTAGTATCAGTGCCACTAAAATTAAAACAAGGAAGAACCCTGCAAGAAGAGTTGAACATATTGCTACAGAACGGTTTCAGCCGTGTAGTTGAAAATGGAGAAATAAAAAGAATTGATGATTTGGTATCTGAAATTCCTGAAGAAAAGCCAAAATCAAAATCATCAAAATCAAAAAAAGAAACTGATGTTTCGGAAACAAGTAATAAGAAACAAACAACTTCTTCCAGCTCAATACACAATACTAACTACTCAATTTTAATTGACCGTTTTGTAGTTGATGCAGTAAATGAAGATAGCCGAAAACGAGCCGCAGATAGCGTTCAAACGGCATTTGATGAAGGGGAAGGAAATTGTGAAATTGAAATTTTAGAAAAAGGAAAACGTACTTTTAGCAATAAGTTTGAAGCCGATGGAATGCAGTTTGAAATTCCATCACCCCATTTTTTTAGTTTCAATTCGCCATACGGTGCATGCAAAAAATGTGAAGGCTTTGGGCAGGTTTTGGGCATTGACCATGATTTGGTTTTTCCAGATAAATCATTAAGTATTTATGAGGATGCAATTGCCCCGTGGCGCACTGAAAAAATGAGAGAATGGAGAGATGCTTTAATAAAAAATGCACTAAAGTTTGATTTCCCAATTCATCGTGCTATTGCTGATTTAACCGAAACAGAGTATGCGCTGTTGTGGGAAGGGAACCGCTATTTTAAAGGCATTCAAAGCTTTTTTAATCATCTTGAGTACGAAACCTATAAAATTCAGTATCGTGTAATGTTATCACGATATCGTGGTAAAACTACTTGCCCTGATTGTAAAGGAAGCCGAATCAGAAAAGATTCATCGTATGTAAAAATCAACCAAAAAAATATTGGCGAATTATTAAACATGCCCATCAACGAGTTGCAGCAATGGTTTAAAGATTTGAAATTGAACAAGCATGATTCAATTATCGCAAAAACTTTATTGATTGAAATTAATAATCGTTTGCAATTTATGATGGATGTGGGTTTGAGTTATTTAACATTAAACCGAACATCATCCACATTAAGTGGTGGCGAAACACAACGCATTCAACTTACCCGAACATTGGGTAGTAATTTAACATCATCGTTGTATATTTTAGATGAACCCAGTGTGGGCTTGCATCCTAGGGATACTGAGCGCTTAACAAAAGTACTTATTAATTTGCGTAACATGGGCAATACCGTAATTGTTGTGGAACATGAAGAAGAGGTAATGAAAGCCGCTGACCATATTGTGGATATGGGCCCTTATGCCGGCAAATTGGGTGGCGAAGTAGTTTTTGAGGGCGATTACAAAAAATTAAATAAAGATTCAAAATCACTTACCACAAAATATTTGAATGATGAATTAAGAATTGAAGTACCCACAATACGTCGTAAATCGTTACATCAAATTACTTTACATGGTTGCCGTCAGCACAATTTAAAAAACATTACAGTTTCATTTCCATTAAATTGTTTAACCGTAATTAGTGGCGTAAGTGGTAGCGGAAAAACATCGTTAATCAAACAAATATTATATCCAGTTTTATTACAAAAGTTGGATGAAACCACTGAAAGACCTGGCGCTTATGATAATATAACGGGAGATATTGAACAAATAAAAATTGTAGAATTGGTGGATCAAAATCCATTAGGAAAATCATCACGAAGTAATCCTGTAACTTATATCAAGGCTTATGATTTGATTAGAGATTTATTTGCCGAACAAGGATTAAGTAAAGTAAAAGGATTTTTACCCAAACATTTTTCATTTAATGTAGAAGGCGGAAGATGCGAAACCTGCAAGGGTGATGGCGAAGTGGTAGTAGAAATGCAGTTTTTAGCTGATGTGCATTTAACCTGTGAAGATTGTGGCGGTAAGCGCTTTAAGAATGAAGTATTAGAAGT
Source organism: Bacteroidota bacterium (assembly GCA_041165265.1). GTDB lineage: Bacteria > Bacteroidota > Bacteroidia > Chitinophagales > CAIODY01 > CAIODY01. The sequence goes on from JBEANU010000128.1 coordinate 9,235, forward strand.
ACAATACAAAGGAAATAATATTAGCGATGTTTTAAACCTAACAGTAGATGAAGCAATGGAGTTTTTTATTGCTGAAAAAAATATAGTAGATAAAATAAAACCCTTACAAGATGTGGGTTTGGGCTATGTAGCCTTAGGTCAAAGCAGTAGCACACTTTCGGGTGGTGAAGCACAACGTGTAAAATTAGCCTCTTACTTAGGTAAAGGTGAAGCAAAAGAAAATGTATTATTTATTTTTGATGAACCTACAACAGGCTTGCATTTTCATGATATTAATAAACTGCTAAAATCTTTTAATGCATTGATTGAAGCAGGGCATAGTATTATTGTAATTGAACACAATACCGAAGTAATTAAATGCGCCGATTGGGTAATTGATTTAGGAATGGAAGGTGGAAAAAATGGTGGAAACCTATTGTTTGCTGGCACTCCTGAAGATTTGGTTAAATGCAAAGAGAGTTACACTGCAAAGTATTTGATGGCGAAGTTGAAGTGAGAAAAATAAGAGAATTTGATTTTGATAAACTAATTTTGTAAGCATGAATGAAAGTCATTTAATAAAATTTCAAGTAGAAAATTTCAAACGATTTGAAAGATTTGAAATGGATAATCTTGGGCAATTCAATTTGATTGTTGGCGATAACAATGTTGGAAAGACAAGTGTTTTGGAGGCGTTGTTGGTAGATGAAAACCCAAAAAAGTTTTTTCATAATCTTATTTCTGCATTAATGTGGAGGAAGCTTATGCCAGTGAACCCTGTTGATTTTGAGTTCTCTTTTTTAGATTCTTACATAAATAAATCAGGAAATAGAACAACTATTGAATTTGTTATTGAAACTTCTAATCAAGTAACAAAGAAAATAATTATTGAGCCCCGAACAAAAGGTAGTTTTTCAAATGATGATTTACAAAACTCAGATTTAAATCTAAAATTCATTCAGTTTTCTAACAGCAATTATTGGGCGAAATTTTCTATTAATGATAAAACAAACTATGAACAATTGTTTGACTTTTCAAGTCAGGATGGCGACTTCGTTTATATTCCTTTTATTCCGTTCAATTTAGGTTTTGAAACAGATTTAGTAAGTTTTTTTTCAAAGTATATTCAAATCAGCACAACCACATTAATAAATTTTATTAAGGAACTTCAACTCTTTATTCCCGAAGTAACTGGAATGGAAGTTTTTCAACAAAGTACTGCATTCGCACCTACATTAATTGTTAGAAGAAAAAATATAGATTACACCTTACCGCTAACTCAAATGGGTTCTGGAGCAGTAAACTTTGTTAGAATTTTAATTGAATTAGTTGTTTGTCGAAATAAGCGCTTAATGATTGATGAAATTGATTCTGGAATTCACCATTCAAAAATGAAAAATTATTTGAAGGCAATTATGACTGCCGCAAAACAAAACAACGTCCAAATCTTTGCCACAACTCACAGTGCTGAATGCATCAAATATTACAAAGAAGCTTTAGAGGAATTGGAAGATGGAAAATATAAAGACGATGCAAGAATCATACATTTGCATGAAATAAAGGATAAATCGATAAAAGCATATTCGTATAAATTCAATGAATTTGCTCATTCAGTTAATTACGAAAATGAATTAAGATAACCATGAGAGAAATTCATTTTTATGTAGAAAGTAAAGCTGATGCAAAATTTATTGCTAATTTCTGTGAAGAATTTTTTAATCAAACCCTAAATCCGTTTGATAAAAATCTTTTTACCGAATTGGGAAGTTGGTCGGGTTACAAAAAAGATTGTCCAAGTTTTAAAAGACGTTCGGAAGCAGGAGTGACAAATTTGTTGATTCTTGATAATGATGTAAATGGTAGAATGGATGAGGTTTTGCAGGACAAACAAAATTTGCAAATTGAATTTGAATTGTTTTTGTTTCCAATAAATGTTGCTGAAACAACCGGAAATTTAGAAACAATATTAACTGAAATTGCTGTTGTTAGAAAACTAATTGAATGTTTTCAAGGTTATGAAAACTGTGTTGCTGAATATGGAATGAGTTTGGAGAAGGCACGAATCTATTCTTACCTCGACACTTTATTAAATCCTAATTTTAAAAATGATTCAAAAAATGATTTACGAAAAGAAGAATTTAGAGATTACAGAAACACAGCGCATTGGGATTTGAATCATAATATTCTTGATCCATTGAAGGATTTTTTGAGATCTTATTTGGAATAATTAATTGAATCTTTTTTTCAACACCTCAAAATTATTCAAATGGCCTCAACTTTATTGTGTTTAATATCTTATACTTAAAAAATTTATAAAAAAAACCGATTAATTGTGAATTTTGGTTCACTACTAATCGGTTTTTTTATAAGTTGAAATTGGTATTTATTTCAATTTAAAAGCTGTTTTTACTTTAGCTACATAATCTAATTTTTCCCAAGTAAACAATTCAACTTTCATTGTTTTTGTTTTGCCATCGGGCGATTTGAATGTTTTAGTAACTACTTCATTCTTACGTCCCATGTGGCCATAAGCAGCAGTTTCGCTATACATTGGCGTACGCAATTTAAAACGTTGTTCAATAAAGTAAGGGCGCATATCAAACACACTTGAAACTATTTTTGCAATTTCACCATCCGTCATTTTTACTTTAGCTGTACCATAAGTATCAATAAAAATACCCATTGGTTGTGCAACACCAATAGCATAAGAAACTTGTACTAATACTTCATCGCAAACACCAGCAGCTACTAAATTTTTAGCAATATGACGTGTTGCATAAGCAGCACTTCTATCTACTTTTGAAGGATCTTTACCACTGAAAGCACCACCACCGTGAGCACCTTTTCCACCATAAGTATCCACAATAATTTTACGACCTGTTAAACCAGTGTCGCCATGTGGGCCACCTATTACAAACTTACC
>JBEANU010000129.1:0-5875 GCA_041165265.1 Bacteroidota bacterium
TTCATATCCTTCTTCTGTAACAAAAGGAACTTGTTTCTCAAACTCCAAAACAAAAATTATTTAGATTTTGGGAAATAGATTTCTTTTTTTGCAATTAATTTTGCTTTGTTTTCTTCTTTTGTTGCACGAAGTTTCCTAAAGAATTCAAGTACTTCTTTGGTAGGAGTTTCAATATGTAAAGTTTGTGCTTTCATAATTAATTGATACAAAAGTAAATATTATTTTAAGATATACATAAAAAACTCATGCGTCAATATCCTATACAAGTATTTCTTATTTAGTATAGTTTGAAATTTTTGAGTTTGAAATCACAATTTCCATCGTTCCAAAATTTTGATGCACTAATTACTGTTGCTCCAAAATTCCTTTTAAGGTTTGCATGCTTTCATTCATATCCTTTGCAAAATTTTTCTGAAATAAAGGAAGCAAAACATTCCATGGGGCTTTAATATTTCCTGCATTGATGAATGCTAATTTAGTTTGGCCGTTAGTCAAAGTTTCCATTTCAAATGTAACCTTAGCTTTAGTTTTCATTGGGCGTACAAATCGAATTTCAGTTTCAATTTTTTTATTTTCAACCAAATTTAAAATTTCTTTTTCGCCTTCACCTACACTTCTATCGCCATTCCAAGCATACACAAAACCAACATCGCCATCAACGCCTTTAGTGGTTGAATGCCTATCCATATCAGCCTTTGCCCACTTGTTAAATTTTTCTTGGTTCTTCAAAAATCTTAAAAACTCATATACTCTATTTGCTGAAACATGTATCACCACTTCACTTTTCACATAATGTTCATTTTTCATAAATTGAGAAAGAATAAATACCAAAGCAATTACAATGGCTATTGCTATTAAAATGATGAAAAGGATATGCATAAAAAACAATTTAATTTTAACTATAAATGTAAGAAAAAGGTGTTGAATGCAAATTAAGTTGGTCAAATTAGTAACCCAAAGTCCTTAACCAAAAAGATTCAGCTCGTAGTTTTTTCTTTTATAAAAACTATTTTTTATAGATTTCTTTTCGATGAGCAATATTCACCACATGCACAATAAGTTTACCTAAATGAATAGAATAAATAATACGATAAACACCTACTCAAATGCGGTATAACTCAGAACCAGATAGCTTTTTACAACCAGATGGAAATGGATTTATTGCTAATTCGTCAATATGTTCACGTATAAGTTTGTAGTATTTTTTGGGAATTGAAGCTAAATTTTTATCAGCCTTCTTGCTAATTTCAATAAAATAGCGGTTCATTTTTTTATCCCATGTTTTTTATCAAGCTTTTTCTTAACAGTTTCCCACGGAATGGTAGGCTCATGAAGTGATTGTTCTGCCTCAACGATATCCAACAAATCTTCTATTTGTTCGGCAATAGATGGAGATGCTTCATACAATTTTTCGAAGTCAATTATTACTTTAGTGGTACTCATTACTTGTATTCCGTTAATATTTGACATTACTTGTAATTGATTAGAATGAAGTACAAATATAAATCACATTTGAAATAAAAACAAATACTACGTTTGTGAGAATTACTTCCTTCTATTTAAAACGATATTCTTATACTTGTTTTCAGGAATTCTTATAAAATAAAAAAGGTTAGCCGCTTTTAAAAAGCACTAACCCTTTTTATAATAAAACCTAAACCTATGAAAAGAACGATATCGTTTAATTGTTGGCTGCTCCTTGATTTACCCAACAAATAATATTATTTTTTTGAGTTGATGTAAGCGTACTTCCTTGTGGCATACTTCCACTTGATACTGATGAACTCACTGAATTTCGATTAGCATAAATTTCAGCGTATGTAGTTAATGGACCACAACCTCTGTTGCTACCAGTTCCATGACATGAACTACCTGTAGCACATGATGACGAGATAATTGACTTCACATCACTTGCAAAAGACTTGTTGGAGCCGCTACAATCAGCAGTAGTTGAAGTTTTTTTGCAAGCAAATAATGTTGCAGCTACTATTATTGTGGTGATGATTACGTTTCTCATTTTCTTGTTTTTGCATTACAAAGATGTAATGTAATTGAATCGATATTGTTATAAAATTAAAGTAAACAGTTATAAGATTTTACTAACTGAGTTATTTCCCTGCCAAAACACAATCTTTTTTCAAAACAATTTTTTTGCCTGATGTATTGAAAAACTCAGCATAAACTACATAAATGCCTCTTGCCATTTTTGAGCCATTAGCATCAGTTCCATCCCATTGAAAAAATCCTTTTTGTTCTAAAGTTTGTAAGTTTGAAATTATTTTAATTGAATTTCCTTCAGCATCAAATATTGAAATTTTTGCGCTATAACCAGCCGCATCCAAATTATAATTTATCAATAATATATCATCTACTCCATCATTATCTGGCGAAAAAATTTTGGGTTGAAGTGTGATTTCAGCTTGGTTATTTAAGTTATCAATGGCTTGTGAATTTTTATAAGCTGGCGTTGCAAAACCCACCACTGATGCGGCACTGTGCCAGTTATTTTCATCTTGCGATTTTGCATCAAATGAAATTCTTTCTAACGAAACACCATTTTTATCGTGTAACAAATCATAATGCCAAGCATCTGAATATTTCACTGAATCAATAAATTCTGATTTTGAATTTTGAATTAAAACTGTTCCTTCAGCATCATCAAAAGTAGGTAATGATGATACTTCCAAAACGCCATCAGGATTTATTGTTGAATAATTTTGCAAAATATTATTTCTGTTTTCAGTGATGACGATATACGATTTTGGAAAAAATAAATAACCATCATTCATAATTGTATTTACTGAATTTCCGTTTGAAACATACAATTTTTGCAAGTCAATTATTTTGTTGCTGTTGTTATATAATTCCACAAAATCATATCCATAAGTTTTTGGATTGAATAAAATTTCATTAACCAAAATATCATTTTGCTCAGCCATTTCAGGCATACCAAAATCAAAATTTAATTTATCTGAAATCAAATTTTCTGAACAATCCATAATGCCCGAAATGGTTAATGTATAAATTATTTTTGCATGAAATACTTGATTGAATGTTAGTGATACATTTTGATGTGTAGCATCAGCAAATTGAGCAGTAGTAGGATTTCCGACACTTTGATTTACTACAAAATGTTGCAAATTTGTGATTGCGTTTTCATTTACCACTTCATTAAAATACAATTTCAATGTATTTGATGTGGTAGGAAAAATTCTAATTAATTGCGGTGCCGTCACATCAGGATTTACTGCATCAACACTATTTTTTCTACAAGGCGTTCCACCTGAAATATCATTAGATGCTCTCCAATTATTTTCACCATTGCATGGATTTAATGGGTCAATCATTTCCAATGAATAGCCGCCATTTTTTTTAATATCATTTTTATACCAAGCACTATTATAAAATACTGAATGAATTAAATTGCCTTTATCATCTTTTATACTCATCACATCTGCATCATTATTTAATGAAGGCAATGAAGTAACAGGAATCACAAAGCCATAAGTTTGAAACGAACTAACAGCACCAATGCTACAAACTATAGCAAAACTATCTGCTTTTAAAATATGATGCGATGTGATTTGAACGGATGTAGAAGAATCAGAAACATACCAATTAAATAAATCAATATCATGTCCTGAAGTATTTTTTAATTCTAAAAATTCAAACGATGGTAAACCAATTATTGGCGTTGGGTCAGGAAATAATTCATCAATAACAATATCAAATTGTTTAGCAACATAAAATGAAAATGGCTGAACAACAGCATTCATGGTGTTTCCCACCAAATCATTTATTCCTGAAATTGAAATAGAATAATTTTTATTTTGAAATGAATTTAAAAAAGTGAGATGAACCAATGCTGTATTACTACCATCACGAAGTGCATTAACAGCTCCTCCAATGCCATTATCTACTGAATAATTAGCAACATTTTGAGCCGAACTTAATTGAACTGATTCATCAAATAAAATATTTAAGTGAGTATTATCAATCACTATTACTTGTTGCAAAGTTGGTGGTGTTACATCAATTATATAAGTGCCAGCATATACATCATCAAATGAAAACTTATCGCTACGGGTTGAACTATAAATACATTCAAAGCCCATGAATGCAGTAGTTTTGACACTTGTATCCAATACAGAAAATTCTTGTACAAAATCATTTCCTCCTAAAGTATCACACCAAAGTGTGAAATTACCAAGCAAATCTCTTCGCATTTTAATTCGTAAATTATTTATTGCTTTACCACAATGACCTTTTACTCCGCCTGCAATTTTAGTTTTTACAGTTCCTTGTTGCTTAAAAAACTCAATAGAATCAACACTTCCGCTTGTACCCATTTGAATAAAATATCCATTCAATGAACCTTTTAAATTTTGTTGGTCACTCATCAAATAAGCCCTTAACTGATTGGAAGTGCTAGGCGAAAAATTTAGCTGCACAAAAAATTGCCATTCAGTAGTATCCACTTTTGTTGAAGCTGTTACCATGATTGCTGTATCAGTTATTGTTGGCGCATTTAATTGTAGTTTATTCAATGCATTCACATCAAACTTTGCTGTATCGCCCATCCATGAAGGATTATTAGTAAAATCTCCATCGGTAAATTTATCATTTACTTGAGCATTGGCAGGGTTGAAAAAAGTCATCAACCCAAATAAAAAAGCAATTTGTATAATTTTCATTGCTGAAAAATACATAACCTATCACAAATAAAAAAGCAGACCTGATGGAGGTCTGCTCATTTAGTTTTCAAAAGCTTTGTTTTAAGTGCCGGTTGTAAACGCTCTATCAACATTTGCAACCGGTTAAAAAAGGGATAGTTAAAAGTGAATTCAGTTAATTAAAAGTTTTCATAGTTTTAAATTTTCCGATTCACGATACAAAGATGTATGTAAAATTTACTGAAATCAATTACAAATATTTGAGTTTCTACCCACCCATATCTATCTTGATGGAATGCATTTGAAGTATCAGTATTTATAAATATTGTTTTTAAAACTTTTAATATTGTGCCATGATAGCATTTAAAATAGATACAAACTTTAATTATATAGAAGTGTGTTATAAATATTTAGTTTTGTAACACCAAAATGATAATTGTATATGAAAACTTTTTGTCGGCCTAATTTATTACTAATAAAATTGCGGTAAATACAGGTTTGAAATCATAAGTATTCTATTTTTAAAAATAATAAAACTAATTATAAGTTGATACCTAAACTTAAATGCTGGACAATTTGCCAAGCTTGTAATGGAGTAGGCAAAAAGGGTAAATCTTCACTTAAAAAAAAACGGCAACATTACCATCCAATATTTAATCCTGAAAGAAAAACTGAAACAGAAAAAACGGAATTAATTCAAAAAAAAGCACACCTTTTTAAATGTATTGATTGTGATGGTTCAGGATTAATAAGCTCTACCAATCAAGTAGTAAATGATGTTGAAAATTATCCTCATGTTGCAATAATTGGCGCAGGAATAGGTGGTGTGGCATTGGCTGTGGCTTGCAAGCATCGTGGCATTCCGTTTACATTATATGAACGTGATAATAGTTTTAATGACCGTTCGCAAGGATATGGACTTACTTTGCAGCAAGCTAGTAAAGCCATTGAAGGTTTAGGAATTAAATCGTTGGAAAATGGTGTAATTTCAACACGACATGTTGTGCATACTACTGATGGAAAAGTGATAGGTGAATGGGGTATGAGAAAATATTTACAAGTGGTTGACCAATCGTATTCAAAACGCAAAAATGTGCATATTGATCTTCTATATTTTTTTTTTGAATTTTTATTTCATTTAGGTTTTGATGAATTATTTAATTGTGTGAACAATCTAATTGTTTTTTGAGTTATTATTATTG
>JBEANU010000130.1:0-5541 GCA_041165265.1 Bacteroidota bacterium
CTAAAATCAAATGAATACCCACAGCTCTTGCCAATTGTGCAATACGGGCTATTGGCATTTCTACTTCTTTTCCTGCCGTCATGATTAAATCTGCAAATTCATCAATCACTACCACGATAAAAGGTAAAAATTCATGTCCTTTGGTGGGGTTCAATCGTCTGTCAATAAATTTTTGATTATACTCTTTTAAGTTTCGGCAAGTAGCATCTTTTAATAAATCATAACGCCTATCCATTTCAATACAAAGTGAATTTAATGTGGCCACTACTTTTTTTACATCTGTAATAATAGGGTCATCTTCATAAGGCATTTTTGCTAAAAAGTGTTTCTCAATTGTTTTATAAATACTTAACTCAACTTTTTTAGGATCAACCATTACAAACTTTAATTGCGATGGATGTTTTTTGTACAATAATGAAACTAAGATAGCATTGAGTCCTACTGATTTGCCTTGCCCTGTAGCCCCTGCTACTAATACATGCGGCATTTTAGCTAAATCAACAATAATATTTTCATTAGCAATATTTTTACCTAATGCTATGGGCAAATCCATTTGTGCATTCTGAAATTTTTCACTGCTTAATAAATTGCGCATACTCACCAATTCTTTTTTGATATTAGGCACCTCAATACCAATGGTTCCTTTACCCGGAATTGGGGCAATAATTCTAATACCTAAAGCACTTAAACTTAAAGCAATATCATCCTCCAGATTTTTAATTTTTGAAATACGAACCCCGGCTGCTGGTACAATTTCATATAAGGTAACAGTGGGGCCAATGGTAGCTTTTATTTTATCAATTTCAATTCCGTAATTGCGTAATGTGGTTACAATTTGATTTTTGTTTTGTTCCAATTCATCTTTTGTAACACTGGTACTTTCCATACCATAATCTTGCAATAAATCAAGTGTTGGATATTGATAATGTGATAAATCTAAAGTTGGATCATATTTAGTAACAGTTGCAATTTTATCATGTTGCTCACCAAGTGTTTCAACTATGGGTGCTGCAACATCCATGGCAATTGGCAGTGGCGGAGTTGTAGGAGTAAATGTTTCTTCAATTTCTAATTCGGGGTTGTTGGGTGCAATATTTTTGGTTGAATTATCGGTAATAGGCTGAATTGTTTTTTCAGTATTTATTTCATTTAATTCAAATTGAACATTACCTGAATTGGGCTTGAATAAAGGTTCAGTGTTTAAATAGGTTGAATCTAATAAGTCATCATCATCTTCTTCCACTTCTTCTTTTACATCAGTATTAATTATTTGTTGTGATGTTTTCACATCATCAAAAATTGCTTCTGCTTCATTTTTTAAACTATTATCAATGGCAAAACTTTCGGCTTCTGCTTCAAGGCTATTATTTTTTTTAAACTGTAATGAATTAGATAAAGTAGGAATTTTAAAATTGTAATCAAGATTATAAATAACTGTTAAAAAAATAAAAAATGTGATGATTAAATTTAAAGCTGTACCAATTGTTCCTACAAATCCATTTGTCCAAAAATTAATGGCATCGCCCATTGCACCACCATAAGGAAATGGATTTTTACTAAAAACAAAACTGCATGCTGCAGCTATCCATACAATACTAAAAATGGTGAATTGAGCAATTTTAATTACAGGAAAAACTTTTTTACGAGCTAATAAATTAAAGCCTAAAGTGAAGGCTAAAATTACAAATGCAAACGAGGCAATGCCTGGCCCATTAAAAAAAAATTGATGTGAAATAATTGCTCCTAAGCGGCCTAATTTGTTTTCAATCACTACATCTTTTGCCGCCATTAATAAATGCCAATTAAATTTAAAAACGTTGGATTGGTCATTTTTCCAAGTTGATAAATAAGAAAAAAATGCAATGCCTAAAAATGCACTGCTCATGATTAAAAATAATCCTAAAATTTTTGAAAACCTACCATCCGTAAAAAAATTAGTAATGGTTAGGTCGTCTTCTTTTTTAGTATCATTAGGTACAAAACCATCCTCAGGTTTTGTTTTAGATTTTTTTGGTAAATCTTTTTCTTTAGTTTCTTTTTTTGCCATCGAAACAAAAATAAAAATTTGAAAGCGGCATTATTACAATGCAATTGGCTATTTATAAACTTTAGGTAGTGAAGTGTATGTTTTTTTAATATTTATAAAAATGAAAATTATTTTAATGAATATAAATCAAAAAAGCCATTGCAGTGCAGTGGCTTTTTTAATAGTGTTATCATAAATTTAGAGGTAAAATTTATGAATTGTGTGGTTGTATATTTTTAATAGATTTATGGATGTACTATTTGTAATTTATTAGTGAATATTTTTTTGTTATCTGTTACCACCATTACTTGATATATGCCCGTGGTAAATGTGCTGGTATTTAATTGATAATGATTAGTAGATAAATTTTCCCAAGTTGACTTGCTGATTAAATTGCCAGCTAAGTTATATACTAATATTTCAGCTTGTGAAGCGCCTTCAAAAGTAGTTTCAGGTAATACTAAATTTGTAAAATCAGCAGATGGATTAGGAAATAAATGAACTTCATTTTTTGTTTCATCAGCATTGTAAGTATAAATAGTATTTTTTACTTTGTTGGTAGGTATTGCATCATTGTAATCAAAAGTAATTGCTGCATGATTTTCAATAATTGTTCCAGCTGAAATTGCTTCAATTGGTTTAGCATAAAAGCTAAAATAACCGTTGCTTGCTGCTTCATTAATTGATGCAAATGGCAAGCTGATAGTATCAAAATGAATTTCTAAAATTCTATCTTCCCCTACGCTGTAGGTGCAATGATGGCTGCTTGATTTGAATTCAAAGGTTGATAAATCAATGTTTTCAGGTAATGTATCAATTATTGTTACAAAGCTTGCTGTATCATTCCCAAAATTTTGAAACATGATTTTATAGGTTAAAGTTTCAGATGATTTAATTAATCCTTCAGTGCCTTCACCAACTGGTGATACTACCATTGCGTTAGGGTCATAACTACCAACTACATAATTTTTATCACGGAAAGTATTATTTGATTTATTGCATTCATCTTCGTACACAACTTCGGCAGATGTAAATACTGAATCATTCAAATTTAATAATCGGCTTACTGAATCAATAATAGTTATACTGTTGTTTCCGCCAATGTTAATGCCTGTTGGAATTATCCAAACATAAGTTTTTGTAGCACCGTTGTTTTGTACGGTTGTGTAAGCAGGTGTTGTTTTTATAACTGTAATTTTATTGGTAGGTACAGTAAACTTAACACTATAATTACTTGAGTTTTTACCACCATTATTATTAATAACTAAATTATAATTGTTTTTAAAACCACGTTTTAAAGCAGTAGTGCCACCTGCAATGGCTAAATCAGGTTTGTTGCAATTTGTTCTCAACGCAAAATTAATTTCGTTGGCAGCTGATGTAAGTGATGTAACATTAAACTTTAAAGCACTTACACAGCTTGCTGTCCAACTTGTGGTTGTGTTGTAGGTAATTGTCTTGTTTCCCTTTGATAAATAAACGCTGTAGATACCAGCATCATTGGTTACCACTTTAATATTACCCGGTGTAATGGTAAATGATTGATTAGGTAACGATGGTTCGCCTGCATCTTGTTTGCAATTATTATTCATATCATAGTACGCTTTGCCCCTTACCAATAATCCTTTATCTTCAGTAATGGTTATATTTTGATTGCATTTTTGGTTGGTTAAATTAGTAACATAACCGCTTGGCCAAATAATTTGTATGCTATCAAATTTTGTATTTTGTTTGCATCCAAAATGCTGTGTTAATGAACTTTGACCGCCTAAGCCTGATTGGCAATTCACTTCACGAATTTGCCATGCACCATTTGTTTTAACTCGAACACGGGCGCCAATGGCTGATTTGTTTGATACTGTTCCAATCAATTTTATTGAAATCCAATGATTGCCATTAGTAGCATTGTTATGAAATAAATAATCACGTTGATTGCTGTGTGTATTTACAAATAAATCTAAAAAACCATCTTTATCATAATCGCTCCATGAATGCCCAAATGCTTTGCCCAACATGGTTACAATTTTTTCAGAAGTATTTTTTGTGAATGTGCCATTGCCATTATTTACATATAATCTATTGCCACCAGCATCAGCAGTTATAAAAATATCTAAATCGCCATCATTATCAATATCAGCAAAACTGCAACCGTGTGATGCCGTAGCATCATTCACTACAATACCAGTAGTTATTTTTTGAAAATTTCCTTTACCTAAATTTTTATATAAATAGTTTGATAAACCTGTGGTATTGCTCACCAATAAATCCAACAAACCATCATTATTATAATCGCCCCAGCAACTTGCAACTGAATAGCCGCCTTCATTTACAATAATGCCTGTGGTAATTTTTGTAAAATGATTATTACCATCATTATGATACAATGCATTTTTGCGTAACGGATTATTGCTGGGTATAAATAAATCTTGATAGCCATCATTATCATAATCAGCCCAAGTAGCGCCAACAGCATCACTTTTATCTAAAGTAATATCACCAGCACCTACTTTGCTAAAATTGCCATTGCCATCATTGTGATACATTTCATTAAATTTTGTATCAAAATAATTACATAAAAATAAATCTAATCTACCATCCTTATCAAAATCAACCCATGATGCATTATGGTAATAAGATATTGCATTATTAGTAGCAAATGGTTTTGTGTTATCACGTTTAAAAACTTTGTTCACGTTTTTATAATAAAAATTAGATGTTTTAGTATCATTTACCACTAAACCATCAATTAAGCCATCATTATCAACGTCAGCAAATGTAGCTGATGTACTAATACCTTTATCTGTAACTATTTTACTAGATAGTACTTGAGTGAAAGTTCCATTTTTATTATTATGATATAAATAGCTGGCTTTGTTTTGAGTACGTTCAGGTACAAATAAATCATCAAAACCATCATTATCATAATCCACCCAATTACACGTCCAGGTATTAGTTAATTTAGTATCAAACGGAGTGCTTTTGGCTAAACTGAAAATAGTTTTAGTGTTAGATGTAGGGTTGGTACAATTGCCTTCATTTTTGTCATCATCTTCATCATTGTCCTCATCTTCATCTTCATCATCTGATGAGTTTGAACAGTTATTAGATTTTGAAGCTGAAATTTGGGCTGAGTCAGAAACTAATGTATTGCTATGATACATAGGTTTTGAGTAGGCTACCAATGATAAGGCAGCAGTTAGTACGATTAGTGCGGCAAAAAAAAGCCGAATGAATGCAGTGTGCATCTTCTATTAGTGGTTTATTATAAATGTGGTTTAATGTTCTACTCCTCATGAGAAATTTTTGCTTTCACAATCCTTTCCCGAGGACAATGCAAAAGTGCTGATTTTATATTGGGGCTGTAATACAATGAATCATGTAAAATACTACGTAATTATACGTATAAACCATTAGCCAATTCATAACCGAATCATTTTTAGCTTGAATTACTAAGGTTTAATTACTTATTTTGATGAAGAAATTACTTATCAAGTTTTCAAATAAAAACTACCTTT
>JBEANU010000131.1:0-4227 GCA_041165265.1 Bacteroidota bacterium
AATACATTCAACAATTAGATGGCGAAGCGCCCTATCATATTGTAACACCTGCTATGCACAAAAGCAAAGAAGATGTGGCAAAAGTTTTTAATACACATTTAGGTACACCATTAGATTATACACCTTCGCAAATGACTATGGTAGCCCGTGAAAAGCTACGAGCAAAATACACTTCAGCTGATATTGGTGTAACGGGTGCAAATTTTATTTTGGCTGATTCAGGTTCAATATTAGTATTAGAAAATGAAGGCAATGCCCGTTTAACAACTGCATTTCCTAAAATTCATATTGTAATTGTAGGCATTGAAAAAGTATTGCCAAGCATTAATGATTTGCCTTTGTTTTTGCCATTGTTGGCTACTTATGGTACAGGTCAAAAAGTTACTGTTTACAACTCCATTATCAGTGGCCCCAAGCAAAGTGATGAAATTGATGGCCCATCAAAAATGTATGTAATATTATTAGATAATGGGCGAACAGAATTATTAGCACAGCCCGAACAACGGGAAGCCTTATATTGCATCCGATGTGGCAGTTGCTTAAATGCTTGCCCAGTTTATAAAAATATTGGTGGTCATACCTATGGTACTACCTATAGTGGCCCAATTGGTTCGGTAATTACACCGCATTTTAAAGGCATGGAAGATTTTAAGCATTTAAGCTTTGCATCATCGCTTTGTGGTAACTGCACCGAAGTTTGCCCAATGAAAATAAATTTGCATGAACTATTATTATTAAACCGCCGTGATGCTGTACGCAAAGGGTTTGTGAGCAATCAAGAAAAATTAGGCTGGGCAGCATGGAAAGTAGGCATGAAGCATCGTAGCTTAATGGATATGGGCAGCAGTGGCTTACGAAATTTTATCATGAAAAAATACTTTAAAGAAACTTGGGGCAAAAATCATGAATTACCAAAATTTCCAAAAAAATCTTTCCGTGAAATTTTTAAAGAACAAAATAAAAATAAATAGAAAAAAGCCGCAAATTAGTTTGCGGCTTTTTTTATCGGCTTAAAGTAAGCTCAACTGCTACTTTTGCTACACCTTCCATTTTATAAGGCTCTAATTTGTTTAATCTTACTGTTGCCATTTTTACAATTTGATGATTCATTATTTTTTGCAACATATTTTGCACTACTGTTTCTAATAATTTTTGAGTTATTGCCATTTCTTCTTTCACAATTTTATATACCTGTTCATAATTAAATGTGTATTGCAGATTATCGTTAATGTTGTCATTTTTATCTATCTCAAGTTGAACATCCACTGTAAACCAATGTCCTGATTTCTGCTCTTCATCATACCAACCATGATGAGCAAAAATTTTAATTCCTTCAAAAATAATTTTCATACTAAATAAATTATACTGTAAAGATGCTGGGTTTTATTGGATAAATAAGCCTATGAATTATAAAAATTGTTTTCTTTGCGATACACTAAATTTTCAAAAATTATTAAAATTATAATCATGGAACTAAAAGGAAAAATAATACAATTGCTTGATCCACAAACTGGTGAAGGAAAAAATGGTACCTGGAAAAAACAACAAATAATTATAGAAACCTTTGGCGAATATCCTAAAAAAGTATGTGTATTGGTTTGGGGCGAAAAAATACCAGCATCACTATTAAAAGTAGGAAACGAAATAAATGCATCATTAGATATTGAAAGCCGTGAATACAACGGCAGATGGTACACCGATGTAAAAGTATGGAAAATGGAATTATTGGCTGATGCAAAAACGCCAACCAACGATGGTGGTTGGGGCAGCGCCAATGAGGGTAGCGTTGAACCACCTACAGCCACACATGATTTTGATGGTGGCGATTTACCCTTTTAGGCAATTAATAGCACATAAAAAAATTTAATGTTACTATTTTGGAATTCTGCCTATAGCGCAAATGCTTTTTCACGTTTATTTCATAAATGGGTTTGCAACATAGCTCGTATCATATTTTTAATTGCTTTTTACAACTTGGGCAAAGCCACTTATCCTCTTTATACAAAGTAGCAATAGTACCTTTTGCATCATTCATCAAACACTTTGCTGTTTTATTACAATGTGCCAAACCGTAAGTGTGTGCAATTTCATGTAGCACTACATTTACCACAAAGTCATCAGTTTTGTTTTTAAATTTTTTTAATCTATTATCTGAAACCACACATGCAATACCAGGCGTACTACCCAAACCAAAGATGCCCCATTCTTTTATCTTACGAGCTTTGTTTTCATTGAAAATATCAAATGAGGTTAGTCCTAATATTTTCTGCTTTTTGTTGGGTATTGTTTTTTTTAATTCAATTAAAATTTTACTAGCATCATATCTATTGTTGTTTGATAATGAAGATGTAAACAAAGTGATTTCAGGTAAAATTTTCACTTTAACGGAATAAAATCCCTCTATTTGCGCTGCAATAATATGTAATCTGATTTTACTAAACCCTTTGAATGGCTGAATAAATATTGTATCCGTAATCTGATTAGAAGCATTTATAGCATTGTTCAGTTTGTTGATTTCAGCATTTTGCTTACAACTATAACAAAATATAAGTAAAAATATGCCTATGAAAACCTTCATTAATGAATCATGTTTAATACAAATGTAAAAAAAACTAAATATTATTTGTAACCAATGCAACGTTTTGCATTTTAATGTTGTTTAATATATCAAAGGATTTTAGTTATTAAAAATGAGAAGAAAAAGGCATTAAACCCTTCCCTTAATCAGGAAGGGTTTTTTGTTGGTAGTAAATCCATACAGTCTGCCATTGGTTTTATCATACTTTCTATAAACTCAATTTCTTCTTTGGTCAGTTTATATTTAGTGTATAGATGTCTGTCGATTTACTCCAATCTATAGCTGATTTTGTTATCTGTAAAATTATATGCAAATCAAAGATAAAACTGAATTGCTTATTTTTCTTCAAAATTAAAATTGTCAACCTTTTTGAATTGCATTTTTTTCAAAATCATATACCAATATTGATATGTCAATTTGGAACCACTCTTTAAACATTTTATAATTCCGTTTTTGAGGCCATTCTTTTTTATTTTCATGCCAAGAAGCTAGTTCAAATGTAAATAGTTTGTCGAATTTCTTTGCTATCCAAGAATCAACATCTTCGATGTCTTCACTAATTAAATATGTTCTAGTTTTTTTTATATACTCTAATTCTTCAGGATATAAATTAGAACACCAATCTATAAATGGTTGCAGAGGTTTGATGATAATAGCACTACGATTGATGTAGTTTTCTTCAAAATCTCCCTCTGAATCTTCTTGTTCAAATTGTTCCAACATCGACTTTAAATAGGCATCTTGTTCTTGCGTAGTTATTTTTAAAATAGGATCCTCAATGGTTTCTTCTAATTTATAATCAACAATAAAATTAGTGTGTTCTTTGAAATAGCTTATTTTGTAATTAATCATTCTATTCAATAAATCGAAATCTATACCGTCCTCTTTCATATTATCAAATACAGTATCACTTTCTTCCTTTGGTAGCAGCAATTTCATATTGCCAAAATTCCAAGCATTTATAGCAAATTCAAAAATGTCTTCATAAGATTCTACATCTTCAAAATCTTTCACAAAAGGTTCTAAAAACTGTTCTAACAATTGAGAATATTTTACCCCCTTGTTGGGTATTACTATTTGTGGTTTTTTAAATAAATTAACGAATTTATTTTTCATATTGGGTTGTTTTTTAGTTTTAAATATCTTGGAAGTCGCATCTTGACTTGATTTATTGTATCGCTATTGAGCCTTTTATAGTATGGTATTTTTCTGCGGTATACCATTTTCCATTTTCGTCTTGATAAACGACACCGAATTTTTCTAAAGTTTCAATCGCCAAATTTGTTGCCTCTTCAAAATTTTCTATTTCATCTTGCCAACTCCTTAAAATTACATCTGATCTGCGATTCAAATAGAAAATATATTTATTCCAATCACAAACAACCTCTTCTTTATCAATTACAACATCAACCCAAGCTTTAATTTTTCCTTTTTGAATTAAAACTGCATCTTTTTCGTACCGAATAGCTTTCATAATTATTACATTGGTTTAATCATTTCTTCTATAAATTCAATTTCTTCATTGGTTAATTTATATTTTTTAAAGCGATTTACATTAGAAACTGTGTCCGTCCGATTACGAACAAAGCCCGTGCGTTGGGAAAATGATTTTATTAAAAAAAAGCGTTGGCAAAAAAAATCTTGGGTGG
>JBEANU010000132.1:0-8124 GCA_041165265.1 Bacteroidota bacterium
ATCATTTGCAAAAGTAGGGGCTCAATTACATTTAAATATCCTTGATTTTTCAGTATGGAAAGAAAAAGCAAGAGCACACGATTTTGATATGCTACTAGGTGTATGGGGTGGATATAGCGGCGCCGATGATTTTTCGCAACTTTGGAAAACCGAAGCTTGGCAAAAACATGGTGATAATTATGGCGGTTTTGGTAATGAAAAATCAGATGCATTAATTGATTCAATAAAATTTACCATTGATGAACCCAAACGAAATGAAATGACAAAACGATTTCAAAGCATGGTATATGATGAGCAACCGTACATTTTTTTATTTGCCAATACCCGTAGGGTAGTTATTCATAAGCGATTTGGTAATGCTGATATGTATTTGCAGCGCCCTAATTTTGCCTTAAACAATTTAAGAATATTGGCTAAATAAATTTACAAAACCTTTTTGGCTTGGATATTTGAATATCAACACAAAAAACCTACATTTGCAACCCTTGTTTAAAAAACATATTCAATTTAATTATAAAACAATCACATAATTTTTAAAAAACATGGCAATCATTGGAACAATTAGAGAACGATTTGGCGTTCTGATTTCTATCTTAATTGGTGGCGCATTATTAGTATTTTTAATAATGGCGGCACTGAATAGTGAATCATCAGTTTTTCGAAATCAAAAAACCAAAATAGCTGAAATCAATGGTACTAGCGTTGATTTTAATGAATTTGCAAGTATTGAAAATTTAAATACAGAGCAGTATGAAATGTTCAATGCAAATGGTAAAGCTATTGATGAGCAAACTCGTCAATCAATACGTGAGCAAAGTTGGAATGAATTAGTTCAAAAAACTATTTACCAACATAAGTATGATCAATTGGGTATTTTGGTTACTAATGAAGAGTTGCAATCGCAATTGGCTGGCAATAACCCTCATCAAGTAATCCGTCAGCAATTTGGCGACCCTAAAACAGGGCAATTTTCGCCATCAAATGTTACCCGTTTTTTAAATAGTGAAGATTTTAAATCAAACAAAGAGAACATTCAAAAGCGTTGGTTTTTCATTAAAGAATACGTAAACAAAGATAGATACAGCAATAAATTTAATAAATTATTAGCCAAAGGATTTTACGTACCCAAATTTATGGTAGATATGGATGCCAAAGAAAAAACCGATAAAGCTACATTTCAATACGCCTTTGTATCATATAATACAATTGCTGACGATAAAGTAAAACCTACTGATGCTGAGATAAATGAATATGCTGAAAATCATAAAAAATTATATGCTAAAGAAGAAGAAGAACGCAAAGTTGATTTTGTTAGCTTTGATTTAGTTCCAAGTGCCGATGATATTGCAGCAGCAAATCATTCATTGGCTATTTTGGTAGATTCATTTCGCCGAACAAAAGATGATTCATTAATGGTGGCTGCCAATTCTGAAATTGATGTAGATGGAAAGTATTATACCAAAGCAAATTTACCAAGCTCTATTAAAGATACATTTTTCAGTAAAGCCGTGAAAGCCGTTGTTGGCCCATATAATGAAGGTGGCTTTATTAAAATTTCAAAAATTGTGAGCCGTAAGCCAATGCCTGATTCAGTGAAAGCAAGCCATATTTTATTGGCAGCTCAAGGTGGTGATACAGCGGTAGTGAACAAACGTGCTGATAGTATTTTAGCAGCCCTAAAAAAAGGAGCTAATTTTGCTGAATTAGCAAAAAAATATTCAGCTGACCCTGGTTCAAAAGATAAAGGTGGCGATTTAGGTTATTTCACATCGGGCAGAATGGTGCCTGAGTTTGATGCTGCTTGTTTTAATGGCAAAAAAGGCGATATTAAAAAAGTATTAACCCAATTTGGTGTTCATTTAATTTTTGTGGCTGATCAAAAAGGAATTAATAATTCAGTCCAAGTATTTACTATTGCAAAAAGCTTGCTACCAAGCCGTGCTACTGAACAAGCTATCACATCAAAAGCTAATGAATTTGCATCTAAAAATAATACAGCTACTGCATTTGATGCCGCTGCAAAAACTATGGGTGTACAAAACCGTATGTTGAAGCAAAATGATGCTACCATTATGGGTATTAATGGCAGTGCCCGTGAATTAATTAAAAACTTTGTATTTGGTGAAGATACCAAAGTGGGCAATGTATCAAGTGTAATTACAATTGATAATAAATTAGTGATTGCAAAAGTAGCATCAATTGCTGAAAAAGGTAAAGTGGATATTGAAGCCAATAAAGCCACTATTGAAAATGAAATTAGAAAACAAAAGAAAATTGAAATGATTTCAAAAGATATAACCGCAAAAATAACTGGTAAATCATCAATAGCTGAAGCAGCTGCATCAATTGGCGATACAGTACATACAGCAGTTGGTGTTAATTTCAGTCAACCATCACTTTCAACAGGATATGAACCTGCAATTGTAGGTGCAGCATTTGGTTTAAAACAAGGCGCTATTTCAAAACCTATTGGCGGCAATGGTGGCGTATTTATTATTACTGTAAATGCTATTGAAGTAGGGCAACCTAACCCAATGATGAATAACAGAGCAAATCTTGAAAGCCAATATAGTAGCGGCATTGAATACCGATTATTAGGTGAAATAAAAAAACATTCAGATATTACAGATAAGCGTATTAGTTTTTTTTAAACTAATAAATAACTAACTTTTAAAAAGCTATTTCAATATTATTGAAATAGCTTTTTTTTTGGTAATGTATCAAAATAGTATCCTGCTATCACAAGTTTGCCGCTCTGATTTGTGGGCGACGAATTTGTGCTTTAATTTAGCACAAGTCGGCAAATGTAAAAATTAACTGCTTGAAAAATACGCAAGCATTGGGATGATGCAAGTTTTAATAAAACCATTTGCATTTCATAATCTGTAAGCTTTTTTGTGGGTAGAAAATATCGCACTAAACACGATACGTTCCGTTGGAACATTTGGTAAAATTTGCTTAAAATGGCTACCCATCAAATGTTCCGATGGAACAAAAACCCTGATGGCAAGTTTGCCGCTCTGATTTGTGCGGCGACGAACTTGTACTTTAATTTAGCACAAGTCGGCAAACGCTGTTGGATAGGCTTCAGAATGCGCCAATAGGAGTTGAACAACAAGTAATTCCTTTTGTATCATTCAACTTTAAAAATAGATATCTAGGCTTTATTATTCACCACCACCTAAATATGAATTTAATTCACTGATGGAGCTTTCAAACTCAAAAGCATCATTTACTTTATAATAATTTTTTTGATCGTAAGTATAAGTATAGGCAAATTTAGCAAAGTCAAGTTTGCTTTGTTCAAAAGTAAAAATTTTCATTATGCTGCGTACTTGCGCCGCAGTGCAGCAATTAGCACCAACAATTTGTTTGGCTATTTGCAATTTTGAATCTTCAAAAGTTTTTGATGCAATAGATTGTTTGGCACTTGCAAATTCTTCAGTATTCATCGGTCGTGGGCAACCAATTGGGCCGTTGTAGCCATCTACATAAATCACTCTGGTTTCAGTAGTTGGTGGATAGTTGCTTGCAGTATTGGTATGCGTAACAGTAGTGGTTTGATGCGTAGTAGTGGTGCCGCCCATACCATTAGTGTTGATATTAATTCCGGCACCCATGCCACCAATATTCATATTGATATTTACATCATCAGGGTTGCCATTAGTGGTGGTAGTGGTGGTGGTTGTTGTTGATTGATGAACCACATCGTTATCATTAATGATAGCCGTTGTAGGTGCTTGACCATATATAATTACTTGTTGGTTGGGCATTGGTGGTGGTGGATTTAGAGGCATCACATTATCGCTCACCAATCTAATAACATATCTTTCAGGCAATGCACCTGGTTTTTTACCATCTTTAATTATACTTGCTTCTTCCCTCATTCTTTTTTCAATCATCGTTTCTTTTTTCTTACGAATATTAAAAGTACGTTCATGATCAGGTGTAATATTTATTTTATCATTTACAACACCTAAGTTTTTATCATCAAAAATAATTTTTACAATATATAAACCCATTGGCATTTTTCTGATAACAACATTGGTTTCAGGTGATGCATTTTGTTGCACACCGTTCATTACTACAGTAAATTTTTCACCCTCTTCAGTGAATAAAATTAAATTGCCTTTTTGCGCTAATAAAGTTGTACTGATACTAATTAGTACAATGGTAGATAATAGTAGTTTTTTCATGGTAAATAATTTTTTATGCTCGATTAATTGATTTGGTGATGCATCTTTTAAAAGCAAGCCAAAAATAATTTTTAATATTGTAAATCATAAAAAATAAATGTTAAAAAAATGCATCATATTGAAGAACATTTTGAGGGTAGTGATTGGGTAAAAGATATAGTTATTGGCATGAGTGACGGACTCACAGTACCTTTTGCGTTAGCCGCTGGCTTAAGTGGCGCCATAAATAATACAACTATTATACTCACGGCTGGCATAGCTGAAATTATTGCAGGCAGCATTGCAATGGGCTTAGGAGGCTATTTAAGTGGCAAAACTGAGGTGGATCATTATAATAGTGAACTGCAAAAAGAATATGATGAAATTGAGCGCATTCCTGAAAAAGAAAAACATGAAGTGGTTGAAATATTGATGAATTATGGCTTGAGTAATCAATCGGCTGATAAGGTAGTTGCTGAATTGGTGAAGGATAAAAATAAATGGGTTGATTTTATGATGAAGTTTGAATTAGGGTTAGATAAACCTGATGAGCATAGAGCAAAAAAAAGTGCAGTTACCATTGCTGTATCATATATAGTTGGCGGTTTGATACCCTTAAGCCCATATTATTTTGTATCAGATGCACAAGTTGCCCTATATTATAGTTGCGCTGTTACAGCCATTTGTTTGTTTATTTTTGGATATTTTAAAAGTAAAGCTACAGGTCAACCATTATTGATGGGTGCTTTAAAAGTTACAGCCATAGGTGGTTTGGCGGCGGCAGCGGCATTTTTGGTGGCAAAATTATTTCAGATTGGATAAACTAATAGCACTATATTCTGTTTATAAAATGTGAAGCAAATTTTTCATGATAGCTATTTAAAATTGAACTTTGCAACCTTTACTATATGAAAGAAATTATTTCACTTTTACCTTATTTTAAACGCTACAAATGGCTGTTGGCAGGCGGTGCAGCATGTGTAGTTTTTCAAAATGTATTTCAAGTATTTATTCCAATAAGTGTTCGGGGTGCATTTAACAATGTACAACAAGTGTTAATTTCAAAAAATGAAACCCCATTAAATACTGCTATTATTAAGTTTGCTTGTATAGTAATTGGGTTGGCTATATTACGAGGGTTATTTATGTTTTTTATGCGCCAAACATTAATCATCATGAGTAGGCGCATGGAGTTTGATCAACGGAATGCTATTTATCATCATTATCAAACATTAGATTCAAATTTTTATAAAAAAAACCGCACCGGTGATTTAATGGCAAGGCTTACCGAAGATGTAAGCCGAGTACGCAATTTTACAGGCCCAGCTTTAATGTATTTGGGTAATTTGATAACACTCATAATTTTGGTAGTGTATGTAATGTTTCATGTAAATAGTTCATTGGCCATATATGCTTTGGTACCATTGCCTTTTCTTTCCTTATCCGTTTATTTTGTGAACCAAGTGATTAATAAACGTAGTGAAAAAATTCAAGCACAACTTTCTAATTTAACTACCACAAGTCAGGAAACTTTTAGTGGCATTAGGGTAATACAATCATTTGTGCAGGAAAATGCAGTGCAAGAGCATTTTGAAAAAGAAACCTTACAATACAAAAACTTATCCTTGTCATTGGCAAAAGTGGAAGCCGTTTATTTTCCATTATTAGGCTTATTGATTGGAGCAAGTGTTATTGCCGTAGTTTGGAGAGGCGGACATTTAGTGGCTTTGAACCAAATAACTACCGGAAATATTGCTGAATTTATTTTGTATATAACAATGTTGGTATGGCCAGTTACCTCATTAGGATGGGTGGCAAGCACCATTCAAAGGGCAATTGTATCACAACGCCGCATCAATGAATTTATGCAAGTGCCTTCTGCCATTAAAAATAATTCAACTGAAAAAATGGAATTAAAAGGTAAAATTGAATTTCAAAATGTTTCGGTAACCTATGAAAACACTGGCATTCAAGCCTTAAAAGAAATTAATTTTACGATTCAGCCCGGTGAAAAAATTGCTATTATTGGTAAAAACGGAATTGGCAAAACTACCATTGCACAGCTTATTACCCGTATGTTAGATGCCTCATCAGGTACAATATATATTGATGATAAGCCGATTGAACAATGGAATTTGGCTGATTTACGACAACAAATAGGATATGTGCCGCAAGATGTTTTTTTATTTAGCGATACCGTAAAAGAAAATATTTTATTTGGCACTGATGAAAAATTACCACTTAGCAAAATTGAAAATATGGCAAAAATTGCTGCCATTCATCATGAAGTTATTCGATTGCCAAACGGTTATGATACTTTAATTGGTGAACGTGGAGTTACATTAAGTGGCGGACAAAAACAACGCATTTCAATAGCCCGTGCTTTAATTAAACAACCACAAATTTTGTTGTTAGATGATTGTCTTTCAGCCGTTGATGCCACAACCGAAGCATTATTGATGAACAGTTTTAAAGAGTTATTCAAAGGAAAAACAGTAATTAATATCACTCACCGCACAGCACATTTAAGTGCTTTTGATAAAGTTTTTGAAATTACAGAAAAAGGCTTGGTGGAAATGAAGTAAAAAAAATACCAATATGTAATTGTAAGTACTAACTTTGATTTCATTTCTAATCTAAAAAAAACAATACCATGAAATTATTTGTATCAATTTTAAAATGGGTAGGCATTGTACTCATTTGCCTAATTGCCATCAGTTTTTTATTACCTTCAAAAAGCAAGGTGGAACGTAGCTTAGTTATACAATCAGATGCAGCTACTTTATTTAATTTAGTGAATGATTTGCATCAATGGGAGCTTTGGTCACCATGGCATGATCTTGACCCCAATATGAAAATTACTTACAATGATATTCAAAGTGGAAAAGGCGCAAGCTATACCTGGGAAAGCAATAGTAAAAATGTAGGAAACGGAACAATGGAAATACTTTCATCAACCCCCAATCAAGAAATACTAACTCAAATGCATTTTGGCGATAGAGGCAACCCAACAGCAGTTTTTAAATTTACAGCTGAAGGTAATGCTACTAAAGTAAGTTGGATGTTTGAAGGAAGCTCAGATGAAGTACCTTTTTATTTTAAACCAATGAGTAAATTTTTTGGCTTATTGATGGATAAAATGATAGGTCCGGATTTTGAAAAAGGATTAAAAAAATTAGATTCAGTAGCCTTGCATTCACCAAAAATAACAATGGGTAAAGTGGAATCAATCATTGAAATGAAAACACAAGATCAAAATTCAATATCGTTAGAGGCGGAGTGCAAAGTTGAAGATATTGGTAAAACATTAGGTGAATTATATGGAAAAATTCAAACCAAAATTACAGATAATAAGCTGGAAATGGCTGGTGCACCTTGTGCTATGTATCCAGGATTTAAACCGGGTGATAAGCAAACCAAAATTGTAGCTTGCATACCCACCAAAACCTTGTGCAAAGGTAAATGCGATGAAGGGATGACTTGCGCCGTATGCAAAGCAACCAAATGTATAAAAGTAAAATATTTGGGTGCTTATGAATCAAATTTTATAGCCTACGAAGCAGCTCAAAACTATATTAAAGAGCATCATCTTGAAATGGCTGGCGACCCTTGGGAAGAATACGAAAACGACCCTATGATTGAAAAAGACCCATCAAAATATATTACCAATGTTTATTGGCCAATTAAATAAACCCATTAAAATTTAATTACATTATATTACAGACAATAGTCGTGAGTATTTACTCAAGCCTCAAAAAGTCAATTTCAATGATTTAAAGCGGCATTGTAAAAATCCTGCTCGTACTCGTTTGGGGCGTAGGCATGTGTATAGCCAACGAGTATGCAAGTGGTCTTTCGTCTCTGACGAAACAATAAAAAACATTGTTTACATTTACAAAATGGCAGGCGATAGATATAGCATTACCAACCAAAATGAAATGCATTTTAC
>JBEANU010000133.1:0-8199 GCA_041165265.1 Bacteroidota bacterium
AGTAAACTCTTTCCATTTTAAATTTTTAAAAGATTGATTAAGGTGATACAATAATCTAATGGCTAAATTTAGATGAATATATTTTGCATTTAACGTGGTTAGTAATACTTGCATAAGGCTAATAATTAAGTGTTACGAAGATAATCTCAAATTAATAATTCAAGTAATAAAGCATTATTTAATCAACTTTTAAATTATCCATTCATAAATTATATATTTGTATACTTAATATTATGTAGTAAATGATTCAAGTTTTTAAGTTTGGTGGCGCTTCTATAAAAGATGCAAACGGCATAAAAAACGTAGCTTCTATTATTTTAAATTACGTTTCAAATCCTTTGTTGGTAGTGGTTTCGGCACTAGGTAAAACTACCAATACGTTAGAAAAATTAACAAATGCCTATTGCAAAAACAATAAGATTGTAGCATCTGAAATTTTTGAAGAAATAAAGAATAATCATATTCAAATTCTTCAAACTTTAGATATTGAAAAATCAGTTTTAGACGCACTATTTTCTGCATTAAAAAATCAATTAACACAACCGCCCCACAATAATTATGATTTCAATTATGATCAAATAGTAAGTTATGGTGAATTGTTTTCAACAACAATTGTATCCAATTATTTATCAAAAATTGCTGTTGAAAATGTTTGGATGGATGCTAGAAATTTGATTAAAACCGATGCAAATTATTGTGATGTAAATATTTTATGGCCTCAAACTGAGCAAGCAATATCAACAATTTTACATCCACAATTAAAGCCCTATAATGTTATAATCACACAAGGCTTTATTGGATCAACTAATGAAAATAATAGTACCACATTAGGTAGAGAAGGCTCAGATTACTCAGCTTCAATTTTTAGTTATTGCTTACAAGCTAATTCATTAACCATCTGGAAAGATGTGCCAGGAGTGATGAATGCTGACCCTAAACAGTTTAATAACGCTGAAATTATAAGTGAGTTAAGTTATCATGAAGCTATTGAAATGACGTATTACGGAGCAAAAGTAATTCATCCCAAAACAATTAAACCAATTCAAAATAGAAAAATAAAATTACACGTTCGTTCATTTATTGATACTCAATTAAAAGGTACCATCATTACCGAAACCGATAAATTTATACATTATCCGTGCATTAAAGTTTTAAAACAAAACCAAATTTTATTAAGTATTCAAACTCGTGATTTTTCATTTATTGCTGAAAAACATTTGCAAAAAATATTTGAAGTATTTGCTACTTATAGAATTAAAATGAATGTAATGCAAAATGGCGCAATTAGTTTTAGCTGCTGCGTTGATGCAAATGATAGAATAACTGATGTGATAGATGCTTTACAATTTGAATTTAAAATATTGCAAAATAACAACCTACAATTAGCTACTATAAGGCATTACAATGATATTACAATTTTTGAATTAACATCAAATAAAGAAATTTTATTAGAGCAAAAAACAAGAAATACAATTCAACTTGTATTAAAATAATAATATAATGACAACTGAAATTTTATCTACAACACCTGATTCTGAAATTGTAAGTTCAAGAATATTTAATGCCTCACAACAAACTTTATTTAATGCTTGGGCTAACCCAAATCATTTAAAACAATGGTGGGGACCAGCAGGATTTACAAACACTTTCAACGAATTTGATTTTAGAGTTGGTGGTAAATGGAGTTTTATAATGCATGGCCCAGATAAAGGAAATTATGCTAATGAATGTGAATTTATAAAAATTGAAGAACCAAATCTTATAGCTTGGAAACGATTTTCGCAACCACATTTTCAGGTACTTGCTACATTTGAAAAATTAGAAGCTAACAAAACAAAACTTGTTTTTAAAATGCTTTTCAATACGGTTGAAGAGTGTAAAAAATTAAGGCCATTTGTAGTGGATAAAAATGAGGAAAATTTTGATAAGCTTGAAGTTGAACTATTGAAGATGTTATAAATATGGATTAGTTGAATTCTACAAATAATACAATAAAATCAAGCAACCCATAAAATTAAAAGTAATGAATTGAAAAAAACTAACAAAGTTGTTAGTTACAACATTGTTAGTTTTTGTGTAGATGAAATAACTGACGGAAGTATATTTCAAATGCCGGGTCTGAAAATTCAATTTGCTTTCCAAGCTTATTAATAATCTCCTTATTCTCTAAAGCGCTTATCACTCGTGGTATATTAGCTGATGTGCCAATACTATATTGTTTCAATACTTTTTGTGATGAAAAGTTAACTTCACCACATGTTAATGCTTTTAAAAAATTAATTTGTGTTTCAGATAATGATTCATAATCACGTTGAAATAAAGTGTTATTTCTCTCTAATAAATCTTGAACAGAAATATCAATAACTAAATCAGTAACTTTTTTATCGGTATTTAACCAAACCAATTGGCAAAGCTGCTGCACATAGTATGGATGCTCGTTCATTAGTGAAACGATTTTTTCACTTTGTGTATTTGTAATTGATTTTTTAGTAGATGTAAACTGTTTTTGTATGTAAGGAAGCCAGTGCTCAATCTTAATTTTTTCAAGATAAAATACATCCCCAAATTTAAAAAATGGCATTGATGATGATTCAAATAAATGCATCATCATGTGGCGTTTACTACCATATAAACAATACACAACCTGTTGGTGATGCTGCCACTGTGCTCTTAATTTTTTTTGTAATGCTACATGTTCTTTGGTAAATCTTTCAATATTCTGAAATTCATCAATACATACTAAAATGGTTATGCCTTTTGATTTAGCAATAGATTCTGGCAAGTCTAAAATATCCTTGTAATTTTTTTTAATATCTGGTAAATGCAATTGCAAATCAATTTCAACCCCAGGTATATCGCCAAATGAAACAGATGGTTTTAGTTTGCTAAGAAACTGCCGAGCTGTGTATATCCAATCTTCCATTTTTGATGAAGTAGCTTTTATTACTTGCCTTGCAAACTCTTTATAAAACTCTTCTTCATTTAATACATTAAATAAATCAATATATACTACCTTAAATTGTTTATTTTTTTTAACTAATTTATCGGCTGTGTTTTTTACCAGTGATGATTTACCCCAACGCCTTGGAGATATAAGTATAGTATTAGTTTGATTGATAAAATTCTGTTCTA
The DNA here is from genome assembly GCA_041165265.1 of Bacteroidota bacterium. Taxonomy (GTDB): domain Bacteria; phylum Bacteroidota; class Bacteroidia; order Chitinophagales; family CAIODY01; genus CAIODY01. The sequence continues at coordinate 3,133 of JBEANU010000133.1, forward strand.
ATCGTTTTATTTCTTTTGTTCGATTAGTAAAATAATCTGCTTCGATTACTTTGCCGAAATTAAATGGTGCTTTTAACATACCACAAAAATAACTAACAATGTTGTAACTAACAACTTTGTTAGTTTTTATTTAAAAGATTTATAAACGGAGGCATTAAGTAGAAATTGAAAAATTGTTTTACCGCTGAGTACGCAAAGATTTATGCAAAGAATACAATGTAAATTTCTTAAATAAAAACGCTCAACCATTTTTGATTGAGCGTTTTTAAAAGCATAGAAGCAAATTAGAACATCGAATTAAACAACCAAACTTCCTTCCTCCTCTTTCAATCGCATAATTTGGTCTAAAGCATCAGGCACTACATCGCTGCAAATAGTTATGAATGCTCCTTTTGGTGCATTTTTTATCACGAAGTCAATAGATTCTTTTTCTTGTTTGAACACCGTTACTTTTAGATTTGGATTCACTGAAGTAATACCTTGAAGGATTAAATCAATAATTTGTTGTTCGCTTTTGCCACGTAAATTTCTATCCTGACGAATAATAATTTCATCAAAAATCTTTGCTGCCTCAGCGCCTAATGAAATGGTATCTTCATCACGTCTGTCCCCTACTCCAGCAATTACACCAATTCGTTTAGTTGCTTCTACTTGTTTTACAAACTTGCCAATTGCCATTATTCCATGCGTATTATGAGCATAATCAACCATTACAGTAAAGTTTTTAAAATGGAACATATTCATTCGGCCAGGCGTTTGAGCTGCTGATGGCACAAAAGTTTCCAACGCTTGTTTTACATCTTCAATTTTAAAATTACGAATATGCGATGCTAATACAACAGGTAATACATTGGCAATATTAAACTCGGCTTTGCCACCAAATGTAATAGGGAAATTACTTGCTCTATCAACTCTAATTTTCCAAGTGCCTTTCATGATAGTTACATAACCATTTTCATAAACAGCCGCCAAACCGCCAGCAGCACAATGTTTTTTAATTCTTGGATTATTTTCATCCAAACTAAAGAATGCTACTTTGCAACTTAAATCTTTATGCATGGCATACACTAAATCATCATCAGCATTTAAAATAGCATAACCTTCAGGTAGCACACTTCCTGGAACAACTGCTTTCACACGAGCTAATTGTTCTAATGTATCAATTCCTTGCAGCCCAAGATGGTCGGCAGCTACATTGGTTACAATAGCAATATCACAATTATGAAAACCTAAACCAGCCCTTAAAATTCCTCCTCTGGCACATTCTAAAACTGCAAAATCAACTGTTGGGTCTTTTAAAATAAATTCAGCACTTATTGGACCTGTGCAATCACCTCTCATCATTAATTGATTCTGAATATATACGCCATCAGTGGTGGTATAGCCTACTTTATGTCCCATTTGTTTTACAATATGCGCCATCATTCGGGTGGTAGTAGTTTTACCATTTGTACCACTTATAGCAATGATTGGAATTCGGGCTGAACTTCCTGGAGGATACAACATATCAATCACTGGTTCTGCCACATTTCTTGGCAAACCATCTGTTGGTTCAAGATGCATTCTGAATCCTGGGGCAGCATTTACTTCTAATATTGCGCCACCATTTTCTGAAAGTGGTGTAGATAAATCAGAAGCCATGATGTCAATTCCACAAATATCTAATCCAATTATTCGTGCAATTCGTTCACACATAAATACATTGCTTGGATGCACCAAATCTGTAACATCAGTAGCTGTACCACCTGTTGAAATGTTGGCTGTAGGCTTCAACCAAAGCTCTTCACCTTGTGGCAAAATAGTTTCCAATGTGATATTTTTATCAGCCAATATTTTTTCGGTAAATGAATCAACTTTAATTGATGTTAAAACTTTTTCATGTCCGTAACCTCTTCTTGGGTCTTCATTTACTTTATCAATCAATTGCTGAATGGTTAATTTTCCATCGCCTATAACTGCAGCAGGAGTGCGCCTTGCAGCACAAATAAATTTATAATTGATAACCAAAATTCTATGGTCGTAGCCAGTAATAAATCTTTCAACAATAATTTTACGTGAATATTTTTTAGCGGCTTCAAATGCTTCAACAGCTTCATCCCAACTATTAATATTGGTAGTAGCACCTTTGCCATGATTTCCATCAATAGGTTTAGTTACAATTGGATAACCAATTTTCTTTATAGCAGCTTCCAAATCTTCATGGTCAATACATATCAAGCCTTTAGGAACTGGAATTTCAGCTGCATCTAAAATATTTTTGGTATCTTCTTTATCGCAAGCAATTTCAACTGCTATGCTTGATGTAGTGGATGCAATTGTAGCTTGAATTCTTTTTTGATTTACACCATAACCTAGTTGCACTAATGAATTTCTATTCAAACGAATGAAAGGAATTTTCCTTTTCACAGCTTCTTCAACTAATGAACCTGTTGATGGTCCAAGGCGTTCATCTTCTCTCAATTCTCTAAGATTGGTTATATCATCTGAAAGGTCATAATCTTTTCCATCAGCTAATGCTTGTGCAATTTTTACTGAAGCCTTTGCTGCATAAATACCAGCTTTTTCTTCATAATAACTAAATACCACATGATATACACCAGGTGTAGATGTTTCTCTGGTTCTACCAAAGCCTACATCCATGCCTGCCAAGGTTTGTAATTCCAATGCAATGTGTTCAATTACATGCCCCATCCAAGTGCCTTCTTTTACTCTCATAAAAAATCCACCTTCGCAACCTTCGCTGCAACGGTGCGATTGCATACTTGGCATCAGTTTTTGCAATCTTTCTAAAAAACCATTAATACTATCCGTTGGTTTTTGTTCCATATCTTCCAAATCTAATCGCATAACAATTAGCTTATGACGGCGCACTGACCAGTAGTTTGGTCCTTTCATTACTTTGATGTCGATGATATTCATGTGTTGTAAGTTTTTAGTAATTTGTTATTGGTTTTTCAGTTTTGAAAAGTACAAATCAATTTTTATGAAATAAAAAAAAGTTTTTGAAATAAAAAAAGCGAATCAGTTTGATTCGCTTTTTCAAAATTTATATTTCCCGAAAAACTAAGGATGCTTTAAGTAAAGTAAAATAAATTCAAATGTTACAGCTATTTGCCCTACCCAAAATAAAACATCCATTTAATAATTTCTGATTTTTGTTCTTTCATCTCCGTTCTTAAATTTGCAATATCTATTTTATTAACCAATCGGTTGGTTTCATTTTCAAATCGATGTTCAATAATATTCTCAATATTGGTCAAAATATCCTTAGCCTTTGCATCTTCTTTAACCAAAGGAATAAATAGATTCATGTAGTTTAAAACTTATTTCTGATGTCATTGACTTATTTTTCACAGAGCTAAAATATTCTTTTGAAAAATAAAAAATCCTTTTGCCCTAATAATTTTCATCAAAAATAATGTTTCAAGATACCTAAAACAAATTTATTTTTCATTCCAATGCAACCATTTATTTTTTTCTTTCGACAATAGATGAAAGCAAATGTGGAAATGCATTTTAAAAAAACTTTTTTAAGTCGTATTTTCATTTATATTTGCCAAACTAAAAAAGTAAAAATCAAACAAACCAAAACAAACAAATGATTAAGAAAACTTTTACTTATCTTTTCATGCTTACACTTTTGATTTCAAAAGTGAATGCACAAAATTCAAAACCAGCAAATTGGTGTGGTACCACACTTAGTAAAGCACAATTAGATTGGTTAGATGAATACAAACGTAATGATGCTGCTGCAAAATATCGCAGCAAAAGTGGTAGTAATGTTGCCTATGTTCCAATAAAAGCTCATATAGTAGGTAAAGATGATGGTTCAGGATATTATGATATTCAAAAATTATTTGATGATATTAACGATGCCAACATGCGCTATGATAAGGATAGTGTAGGCATTCATTTCTTTTTATATGAAGATATTGATTACATCAACAATACATCATTTTATAATGATGGTTCACAATCAAATCCAATGGCAAATTCAATAATGGCAAGTGCAGCACACAAACGCCCAGGTGCATTGAATATGTTCTTTGTATCAGCATCACCTGGTTTGTGTGGTTATTTTTCACCAGGGTTAGATGTAGTAGTTATTATTGGTGCATGTGGTGGTAAAAATGCTACAACAGTTGCTCATGAAGTTGGTCATTATTTTAGTTTGCCTCATACATTTCATGGTTGGGAAGGTGTTTGGAGTGGAGGTTGCGATACGATTGTAAAAAATGGCATGTCAAAACCATCAAATCCTGAAAAAGTAGATGGAAGCAATTGTGCTATTGCTGGTGATAAATTTTGTGATACAAGAGCAGATTATATTCCTGATAGATGGCCATGCCCTTGGAATTGCCTACTTAGAAAAGATCCTAATGGTGTTGTTATTAATCCTGACCCAACTTTATATATGAGCTATGCAGATGATGCATGTGTAAACCGTTTTAGTAAAGAACAAGTTGCTGCCATTCAAGCAAATTATAATACAGTTCGTTCAGGTTATTTATTAAATAGCCCACAAAATTTTGCTCATGTACCCGGCAAACCTACAATTACTTCTCCTCTACCTGGCGAAGATCATCCAATAGATTTTATTCCAATTCATTGGACATCATTACCTGGTGCTGATAAATATGTGGTTGCTTTATATCGTACAACTAATCTTGTAAATCAAGTTTGGAGCAGAGTTACTACTGATACATTTACTGCGGTTTTAGCTGCTGATGGATTAGTACCAAACTTAAATTATACAGTAAAAGTAATGGGCTTTAATGTTGGTTATCCTGGTAATTTATGGAGTACTAGATTAGACTTTACAACATCTGATGCTTTAGGAATTAATACCATCAGCAATGAAGGGTCATTCAAAATTTATCCTAATCCAGTAAATAATTATTTCATTGTAAATTATGTTACTTCAACAAATAGTAATTTTACAATGACAGTAAATGATATTAGCGGTCGTGAAATTTTAAGTAAAATAATTTCATCAAATAATAACAGCGAAGTAGTTGAAACAAACACTTGGGCAGCTGGTGAATATTTTGTTCAATTAAAAGATGC
>JBEANU010000134.1:0-5804 GCA_041165265.1 Bacteroidota bacterium
CAACGAAAATAATAGGATGAAATTGTGAACTATTATCCATAAATAAACTTTGGTTTAAATATATTTGTTCTGTAAAAAAAATAAAATGCTTACCAGTTTACGAATTCAAAATTATGCTTTAATCAATCATCTCGAAATAAATTTTTCGAACCATTTAACCATTATTACTGGCGAAACGGGTGCTGGCAAATCAATTATGTTAGGCGCTTTAGCACTTCTACTTGGTGAACGAGCTGATACAGATGTGTTATTTGATAAAGAAAAAAAATGTATTGTTGAGGGAGATTTTTTAATTGACCAACTTAATCTTGAAGATTTTTTTCATCAACATGAATTAGAGTATGATGCACATTGCATCATACGAAGGGAGCTTTCCCAAAATGGAAAATCACGTGGCTTTATTAATGACACACCAGTTACTTTACAAATTTTAAAACAATTAGGTGAGCAATTGATGGATTTGCATAGGCAACATGAAACCTTGCATTTGAACACTGCTAAGTTTCAATTAATAATTGTAGATGCAATGACAAAGCAGGATACAGCCATTATTGATTATAAAAGTAGTTTTAAAATTTATTCGCAAAAAATAGATAAATTAAAACTACTTGAATTGGAAAAAGAACAATTTCAACAAAATTTAGATTATCACCAATACCAATTTAAGGAATTGAGTGAGGCAAATTTACAGATTGATGAACTACCTCAGCTAGAAGCTGAAGCTGAAATATTAGAACATGCTGAAACCATAAAAAACACTATGGTTCAGGCTTTTATTGGTTTACAAAATGATGATTCAAGCATTATTCATCAGTTAAATTCTGTTACTAATTACATTCATTCCATAAAACAATTAAAGCCAGAAATTGCTGAAATTCATCAACGATTAAATAGTTCATTAATTGAATTAAAAGATATTGCGGAGGAAATTGAAACAACGGAACAATCCATTAATATTGATGCCGAACGATTGCAATTTGTGAATGAAAGAATTGATTTGCTTCATAAATTATTAAAAAAACATCATGTTTCAACTGAGTTAGAATTGATGAATATATTAAGAGATGTGGAGCAAAAAATAAAAACCGTTGAATCAGCCACTACTGAAACGGATGAATTACAACTTGAAATTAAGGCATTGCATTCAAATTTATTTAATCAAGCAAAAGCATTATCTACAAACCGTTTGAAGGCAATTGCTCCTTTTGAATTACAGGTAAATAAATTACTAATTGAAGTAGGTATGCCGCATGCATTATTAAAAATTGAGCATCAACTATCATCAGATATTACTTTGAACGGAATAGATAATTTTAAATTTTTGTTTACCGCCAACAAAGGAAGTTCATTACAAGAGATTGGAAAAGTAGCTTCAGGCGGTGAGTTAAGCCGATTAATGTTATGCATAAAATCATTAGTTGCTTCATCAACTCATTTACCCACATTAGTGTTTGATGAAATAGATACAGGTATAAGTGGTGAGGTGGCAAAACAAGTGGCTAATATTTTGCACCAATTAGCTAATCAACATCAAGTATTATGCATTACTCATTTACCACAAATTGCTGCCAAAGGTCAATCGCATTATTTTGTGTATAAATCATCTGAAAATGATAGAACTATTTCAAAAATAAAAATGCTAAATAGTGATGAGCGAACTTTAGAAATTGCAAAAATGTTAAGCGGCAATAAGCCAGGAGAAGCTGCCATTGCTAATGCAAAGGAACTCATGAATTAATTCACTAAACTAAAATTATATGATATTAGTTACTGGTGCTACAGGTTTTTTGGGTTCACATCTCATCAAAAAATTAGCAGAAAAAAATGAACCAATTAGGGCAATTTATAGGCCGTCATCGTTCCATTTAATTAATTCTGAAATAAAAAATTTGGAATGGCTTGAAGCGGATATTTTAGATGTTGATTCAATTAACGCCGCCATGAAAGGCGTAACCGAAGTTTATCATGCTGCAGCTATGGTATCATTTGATAAAAAAAACCATTCATTAATGTATAAAATAAATGTGAATGGTACTGAAAATATGGTAAACATGGCTTTGGAAAACAAGGTTAAAAAATTTGGTTATATAAGTTCAGTAGCTGTTTTGGGCAGAAATTCAGCAAGTAATACTTTAGATGAAACAAGTGAGTGGGAAAAAAGTAAAAATAATTCATTGTATGCCACATCAAAAATGTTGGCTGAACGTGAAGTATTTAGAGGCGCTGCTGAAGGCTTGAACGTAGCCATCGTAAACCCTTCTGTAATTTTAGGCTTTGGTAATTGGAATAATAGTAGTGCTAAAATTTTTAAAACAATATATGATGGCATGCCATTTTATTCAACAGGTATTAATGGTTTTGTGGATGTGCAAGATGTAGTGAATTGTATTATTCAATTAATGGATGAAAATATTTTTGGCGAACGATTTATTGTAAATGAAAATAATTACAGCTATCAACAAATTTTTAATTGGATTGCCGAATCATTGGATGTAACAAAACCTACCATAAAAGTTACTAAATTTATTAGTGAAATTGCTTGGCGATTTGAAGCCATAAAATCAGCAATTACAGGCAAAAGTGGATTAATAACCAAGGAAACAGCCAATACTGCATTACTACAAAATTTTTATTCCAACCAAAAAATAAAAAAGCAATTAAATTATAATTTTACCCCCATTCATGAAACAATTCATCACACCTCAAAATTGTTTTTATCAACGCAATAAATAACTTTGCACTTTATTAAATTTATATAACACACCAATGCTTAAAAAAATAATATTTGCTATAACAATTTTCTGCTTTACTGCAGTTGAAATATTTGCTCAAAATGCTAAAAAAATTGCAACCGATAAAGTTGTTTTCACCATTCATCTTAGAAATGGAGATGTAATTTCAGGCAATTCAAATATCAGAACCATGATTTTGAGTACATCATATGGCACATTAGCATTACCAGTTTCAAATATTAATTCAATAAAAATGGGCATCATCAATCCTGAAATTGATAAAGACGCTATTTTAAGAATGATTGATAAATTAAATAGTTTGAAACCTGAGGAACAACGAAAAGGTTTTGAAAGCCTTGTTCAACAAGAGCCAGGTGCCATATATGTAATTAAAGAATATTTAAAAAGTGATAACAACACGGCTTCGATTAACCCTGACTATTCAATTGAAGCAGCTTTACAGCAATTACTTTCAAATTATAATATTGATGAAAAAGCACCGATGGATGATGTTGTAAAATATGATGATAATTATAGTGCTGAAGGAACCTGCAACTTCACAGGGAATATTCAAATTGAAACTGCATTTGGTGTTTTAGAAATACCCCGAAAATCAATAATTCAAATAGATATTGCTACAGAAACAGTAGAAACTGGTTTTGCAAAAAACTTTATTTTGCAAGCCAACAAAAATATTTCAGGTAATGCCGATGGAGGTTTTTTGAATACTGGAATTGTTTTAAAAGCTGGTGAATCATTTTCAATTGCAGCAAATGGTAAAATAGTGATGGCAAGTTTATCTAATAATAATTATACGCCAGATGGCGGAATTAATGGAGCTCCTGCGCCTGCTGATGGTGGTACAAGTTTACCCACCTATGGCAATGTTGTATTTAGAATTGGTGAAAATGGGCAAACCCTAAAAGCTGGCGTTGCTTATCGTGGAAAGGCTGCTAATGCTGGGGTTTTATATTTAGCAATTTATGAAACCGTATTCAATCCTGCTAATAGCGGTGCATACAAGGTGAAAGTAAAAAAACAATAATACAGAATTGAACCTTTTGAAATTACTTTCTGCTTTTAAAATGATTCATTTTTTTGGTTAAAGCCATTTGTTCATCTATAAAAATGGCCTCAAGCAATGCTGATTTCAAAATTTTAACATCAATTTCATTTACATGCTTAAAAGTTTTAAAAGCAACTTGTTTTCTATTGCCCAACTCAAAGTAATTTTGATGATTAGCCAATAAATTGCCATAACTAAAGCCAAATCTAACGCCCGTATAACTTGATTTTTTACCCCATTTAATGGATGCTGGCCAAATAAAACAAATGCTTTTATGAACTGAATAAGTTGGAATATTCCATGATAATTTTTCATGAATAGTGGGCCCTGTTTCTAAAACAATTTGTCTTAAAGTGGTAGTAATTTCAAATTCGTTTAAAGGCAAATATTCTAAAAATTGATGTACTGATTTAAAATTAACATCTTGCATTTGCATGGTAAAAAATTAAATTGCTATTTGCAAAGCTGATTGATGATTGATTACAATCGGTTTATTTACTCCATCATATTGTATAATTAGCAAATAATCAGTTTGCACAATATTACCTGTTGCAGCAAATACTTCAAAGTTAAAATTGATAGAAAGCATGATAAATCTGTATTTATGTACATTTAATCCAAGCTGTTTTACCCATATATTTTTTTCAGATTTTATTAAATCATCCAAATATAAAATTTGGGGTCGTACTTTATTTTGTAAATAATAATCAATAGCCACTAGCTGTTTTACAATAGTATCATGTTTAAAATTTAACTCGGCGTATTGATAAGCAATATCATAAATATCTTTTAAATAATATTGATGAAGACTTTTTTGTGTGTTAAAATAATTACCTAATCCAAGCAAAAAATCGAAAATACTATAATGCTCAGTAATATATTTTAAAGTATTTATTGTTCGTTTTTTATTCCAATAAACTTCCAATGAATGTTCAGCCAAAGTAATTTGATGTAATTGTTCTTTACTCAAATAATCACTTTGTATAATTTGATAAGGCGGCATGGCATCAAACACATAATGATGATTTGCATATTTATTGCGAACGGGTGTACCTTTTAAAAATTTTAAAAAACCCAATTGCAACTCAGGTGGGTAAAGCTTAAACACCTCTTCAATGCTGTATTTTATATCTTCCCAATAATCCAAGGGTAATCCAACAATTAAATCAAGGTGCATTTCAATTTTATGTTGTAGCTCTAATATTACGCTTTTAGTCTTTTCAAAATTTTGTTTTCTACTTACCTCTAAATTTGCTTTTTGATTTACTGTTTGTATGCCAATTTCAAATCGAAATAAACCAACAGGAATTTTTTCTTTAATAAACTGCATGATATCAGGATGTAAAATATCGGCAGTAATTTCAAACTGAAAAATATTTTCAGAACGATGATTATCTAAAATAAATTGAAACATATCAATTGTAAAATCACGTTTTACATTAAATGTTCTATCCAAAAATTTTATTACTCTACCATTTTTCATTAAATATAAAAGATTCGATTTTATATTATCAATTGGTAAATAGCGTACTTTATTATCCAAACTAGCTAAACAAAACTCACACTTATAAGGGCATCCACGTGATGTTTCAATATACAAAACTTTATTATTTAGTTCATTTACATCATCGGATATGTAAGGATTTAGTTGGCTATAATTTTCTAAATCAAACATTACACTTTGTTGATGATAAAGTATTTCACCATTTTTTTTACTTACCAAATTGGGTACTTTTTCAATAGAAGGATAGTTATTTAAAAAATCAGTAAACGGAATTTCACCTTCACCAGTAATAATAAAATCAATATTTTCATTGGCTATTACATCCATCCAATCATAACTTACCTCAGGCCCACCTAATAATATTTTTGTAGCAGGATTTAACATTTTAATCAACTTTGCTACTTCTAAAGTGGGTGTAATGTTCCAGATATAACAACTAAAACAAACCACATCAAACTGCGAACAGTATTGAGCTATTTCATCTTTACTTTCCTTAATAGTA
>JBEANU010000135.1:0-3080 GCA_041165265.1 Bacteroidota bacterium
TTCTTGCAACAATAGTATTTTTGCCGAATCATATTTTTTATTCGGAATTAAATCATATCTAGCTAAATATAATCTTACATTTTTTGTTGAAGTATCTAATTCAAAAGCTTTTCTAAAATAAGGAATGGCTTCATTTATTTTATTTGAATCGCTAAGTGAAACGCCATAAGTTAAGTTTAAATAAGCATTATTAGGTGACTCAAGTATTCCACTTCTATTAAACGAAATTGGATTATCAAAAGCTGGTATATAGTTAGAAATTTGAAATAAGAAGAACAGAACTATTGTAGTATTTATGAATCTTTTTGTAATAACTGCAATCTTCCCTACTGAAAAAAGAATAGTTTCATGAAGCATTAATAAGAACCCAATTAATGGCATATATAAACGATGTTCATGCAAAACAAATTTGGTAGTGGTTGAAAAAAAATTGGGTACTAAAAAAATTAACATCCAGCTCAATCCAAAAATTAGTAACTTATTGTTACGCTGCTTATTTAATACAACTAATCCTATAAAAATGATGATGGAACTGAAAATTAAAATATAATTAGCCGACTCCCAAAGTGGCCATACGCATAAATTTACTGGTGCAATTGCTGTGCTGAAATAAAATGTAATGCTTGTAATTCGGTGCAAAAAAACTTCAATAGTATGTATTGAAAAAGTAGATGAGTCAGTACTTCCCAAAGCATTTTTTCTTAATAAATACCATCCAATAAAAATGATAAAACCTACTATGGCACTTATTCCAATAAATTTAGAATGAGATTTTATTTTACCATTATATAAAATCACCAATAAAGTAGCAATGGGTAAAAACAACCCTGTTTCTTTAGTAAATAATATGATGAAAAACAGAAAGGAAAGTCCTAACAGCTGCGCTAAGCTTGGTACTGATTTGTTCAAAGTTTTATCTAACAAATTAAAATATAACAAACAAAACAATGACAATAACAAATCATTTACTCCAGGTATCCAAGCCACTGTCATTGTAAGTGCAGGATGCACAGCAAAAAATAAAACTAACCAAAAACGATTCTCAGTTGATGGAATATATCTTTTTAAAAAATTATCTACTAAAAAAATATTACAAATGTGTAATACTAATAGTGATAAATGATAGGCTATATAGTTGTCAGGTTCTGCCACATGATTCATAATCATGAAGTAAACCATTAGAATAGGTCTGTAAAAAGTATCGTTTTTTTGAAATACACTATTCTTGAATAATTGAAAAAAATTACTCCAATCTGCTAAAAAATCATGTTGATTAACAATAAAAATTACATCATCATTATTGGTAAATCCTAATCGAAAAATTTTTAAGTAAGCCGCAATTGTAATCAATAAAAGTATTGGCCATTTATATTGCAGCCAATTAAATTGATTGAGTTCAATTTCTTTCTTATTTAAAGTTGGATTTTTCTTCAATTACTTTATTTTTTTTCACATTCACCTAATAAATATCCTGCAAAACCCAATCCCCAATTAGGGTGCAACTCAGTTGCAGGTTTGAATTTGGAGTAACACTCCATTGATTTTTGGAATTGAGGTTTGGCTTTTTCTTTTCCGCCGCCAAACATTTTTGGGGTATAAAATAAGGCTTGCCCACGGGTTAAATAAATTCTAGGATTTAATGAATCAATGGCTTCAGCTTGTTGTAAAATTTGGGCTGAAATTTTGCCATATTTTGCACCACGACTCATGGGGCTTACCATTATTCTGGCACCATTTACTCGGGCTTTCATTACATATATTTCTGAGTTATTGGGTTGCAACGAATCGGCTTTATTTATGGCTGCATCGGCTCTATCGCATACTGCATCTATTTCTTCGCCTTTTATACCCATATTACAAGTCATTTGATTGCAATAAGCTGCATAATAAAATGGCAACCATTGTGTTTTTTCTTTATTCGCAATTAACTCAAAACGATTGGCAGTAGCCATATAATCATCTTTTGTTTTAGCCGAATCCATTAATGCAATGGTGCTTTTCATCATGGCTAAATATTTTTCAGATTGAGCAAAAGATGCAATGCCTGATAAAATAAAGACAAGTAATACAATCCATTTTTTCATTGGTATAAATTTAATTTAATTGTGGTTTGGCAAACCTTTAAGGTTCGGCAAATCTTGTAATAAGTATTGATTATAAAACAAATTAATTTTGATTCATTAATTTTCCTAAAGCATTGTCATAAATGGTTTGATAATGTTTGCATTTGCCAAAATCAATTCCGTTAATGCTAATTGCATCATCATCTACCGTTCCAATTAATTCAATTGGCACAATATCTTTTTTGCATAATGCTTCAAAAGCCGCTTGGTGCTTAGGTTTTACAGTTACTATTACTCTGCCTTGTGCTTCGCCAAATAATAAAGCATCCATACGCATATCATCATCTTTCATTTCAATATCAACCCCATAACCATTTACCATAGCCGATTCAATGATATTCATAAATAATCCGCCTTCTGAAATATCATGAGCTGAAACCACTAATTTTTCAGCAATTACTTCTCTTACTAATTGCTGCATATTGTATTCTTCATCTAAATTAAAATAAGGTGCTGGCGAATTTTTTACGCCATGATGATGAATTAAATATTGCGATGAAGCAATATCATTTACATTTTTACCAATTAAATATATTAAATCGCCAGGCTTACGAAACGCAATACCCATCTTGTTTTCGTGGTTTTGCAATAAACCCATCATACCAATAGTTGGTGTAGGTAATACAGGTCCTACATCAGATGATTGATTATAAAAACTAACATTGCCGCCAGTTACAGGCGTTCCAAATTTTTCACAAGCCGATTTCATGCCCATAATAGCATGTGCAAATTGATAATACACTTCTTCATTATATGGATTACCAAAATTTAAGCAATTGGTAATTGCCATGGGTTCGCCGCCACTACATACAATATTTCTTGCAGCTTCCGAAACAGCAATAGCAGTACCCACTTCGGGGTTTGCATGAATATAATATGGATTACAATCTACCGTTAAAGCCAACGCTTTTTGTGTTCCGTTTATTCTTACTATCGAAGCATCAGATGGCATATTGG
>JBEANU010000136.1:0-16736 GCA_041165265.1 Bacteroidota bacterium
TTAAAAGTTTGTTTAAATAAATTAAATCATCTTTTGTTTGATTTAATGGCCACTTTTGATGATCGTATTGATTTAAAGTTTTTTCAAATTGCCAATCATAGTTCCATGTAATTAATGAAAAATTATGTGGTAGTTTAGCTGGAGCATTTTGTAAGGCGGCGCATAAAACATCATATCTATCATCATTTACTTTTATAACTTTTTCAAGATGATTTATATGTTCAATTAAATTTGGTAAAGTTTGAACTTGGGTAGATTTTAGTAGTCTCTCAATTTCTGGTTTATTAATTTGTTCCCAAATTATGTAACACGATAATATTCTTTTGAACTGCTCGTAAATTGTTTTATGCTGTTCCCCAAGCAAAAATCTTTTTTTTGCATACGTATCGGGGCTTGCATGATTTTTAATATGTTTAAGTGCATCATCCAAAAAGGAGTTGTAATGCCTTAATCGAGACTGATTGGCAGGTCGAACTCTTTTAATGTCATTTACAAAAACCTCAAATCTATTTTTAAAATCATCACCAACTAAAGGCAAGGCATTTGCGCTTGCACCAGCTCCTAATAAGTATGTAACCATAGAAATTTTTTTTGCAAAAATAATATAACTCCAATGATACAGCGTAAAAGGAAATAAACTTTGTGCCTCTGTTTCTCTGTGGTGAAAAACAAAAATCCACTTATACAATAATAACATTTGATTAGGCTCAAAGCAATTCTTACATTTGCTTCGCAAAAACAAATCCATGAGCGATACATCAAAAGTACCAATCTAAAAAATCACCGATTTAGGTATTGAAATAAAAAAATTGTACAATACGCTTCCTTAAAAATGATTCGCCACAAGCTATGCTATACGCCTAGTTTCTTTTTTACTTCTACTTGTTCATAGCCTTCTACAATATCGCCCACTTTAATATCATTAAAGTTTTTAATACCCAAGCCACATTCCATACCAGCAGATACTTCTTTGGCATCATCTTTAAATCGTTTTAATGAAGCCAATTCGCCACTATATACCACAATACCTTCACGAACAATTCGTACCTTAGTGTTTCTAGTAATTTTACCATCCAATACTTGGCAACCTGCAATAGTACCTACTTTAGTGATTTTAAATACTTCTTTAATTTCAATATTACATAGTATTTTTTCCTCCATGGTAGGCTCCATCATGCCTTCAATTGCATTTTTCAAATCGTTGATAGCATCGTAGATAATACTGTAGTTTTTAATTTCAATATTTTCTTGTTCAGCTAATTTTCGGGCTTGCAAACTAGGGCGTACATTAAAGCCTATTACAATTGCATCTGATGCGGATGCTAATAATACATCGCTTTCAGATATTTGTCCTACGGCTTTTAATACTACGTTTACCTGAATTTCAGTATTTGATAATTTGATTAATGAATCGCTTAATGCTTCTACTGATCCATCCACATCGGCTTTTACTAATACATTTAATTGTTTGAAATTACCTAAGGCTAATCGTCGGCCAATTTCATCTAAAGTAATATGTTTTTTGGTTCGGTAACCTTGCTCTCTGATAATTTGTTGGCGCTTAATTGCCAAATCACGGGCAACTTGTTCATCATGAAATACTTTGAATTTTTCACCTGCTTGTGGTGCTCCATCTAATCCTAAAATTTGCACAGGTGTTGATGGCCCGGCTGATGCTTTGCGCTTGCCACGTTCATCGGTCATGGCTTTAATTCTTCCATATTGTGAGCCAGCTACCATCATATCGCCTATATTTAAGGTACCTTCTTGAACTAAAATTGTAGCTACATAACCTCTTCCTTTATCTAAAGTGGCTTCAATTACTGAACCAATAGCAGGTTTTTCAGCATTGGCTTTCATATCCAACATTTCAGCCTCTAACAATATTTTCTCTAATAATTTGTCAATATTTAATCCTTTTTTGGCTGAAATTTCTTGCTCTTGAATTTTACCTCCCCATGATTCAACTAAAATATTCATACCTGCTAATTGCTGACGAATTTGATCAGGGTTTGCGCCATCTTTATCAATTTTATTAATAGCAAAAATGATAGGTACATTTGCTGCTTGAGCATGGCTTATTGCTTCTTTGGTTTGTGGCATTACTGAATCATCGGCCGATACCACAATCACAGCAATATCTGTAACTTTTGCTCCACGAGCCCTCATAGCTGTAAATGCTTCATGGCCTGGTGTATCTAAAAATGTAATTTCTTTTCCGCTTGGCAAAGCAACTTCGTAAGCACCAATGTGCTGTGTGATACCACCGGCCTCACCAGCTACCACATTTGCATTACGGATGTAATCCAACAATGATGTTTTACCATGATCAACATGGCCCATAATGGTTACAATTGGTGGCCTAGGTTTTAAATCTTCAGGTGCATCTTCTTCATCATCAAAAGCATCATTTTCTTCCATACTAATAAATTTGGCTTCATAACCAAATTCACTAGTTACTACTTCAATTAATTCAGCATCTAATCTTTGATTGATGGATACTACTACACCTAAACTCATACAAGCCATAATTACATCAGTGGCTGATTTATTCATCATTGCAGCCAATTCACTTACTGAAATAAATTCAGTAACATTTAATATACTACCATCAGCTGATGCTTCGGCTTCGGCGGCTGCTGCATCAGCATGTGCTTGCCGTTTTTCTTTTCTGTATTTTGATTGTTTACTTTTTGAGGTACCGCCGCTTAACTGAGCAAGTGTGTTTCTAATTTTTTCTTGAATTGCCTTTTCATCAACTGGTGCATCAACTCTTTTTGGTCTTCTATCATTATTTCTATTAAAACCACCACCTTGTTGTGGTGCTCCTCCTGGATTTAGGGTAATTGTTTTACGTGGTGCACTTGGTGATTGGGTATTATCAGTAATTGGCCTTAAGCGTTCAGGTTTTTGAATACGCTTACGGGGTTGTTTATTATGGTTATTGTGTTGTTGTCTATCATCGGGTTTATGAATAGGCTTTGTGCTATCATCAATTTTTGATAAATCAATTTTTGATAATACTTTAGGGCCAGTTAATTCAACCCTTCGTGTTTCAATTTTTTCAGGTTCGGCAGGTGTTTCCCCTTTTTGAGCAAAGCGTACTTCTTGAATTGTGCTTGAAATAGTTTCAGATGCTTTGGGTGGTATTGGGGGTAAATTTACTGGTTTGATAGCTATTTTAGGAACAATGGTAGGTTCAACTTTTATTGTAGGTTTTACTTCAACAATGGGTTGATTAACGATTGCTTGTTCATCTTCATTTGCTTTTTTCTTTTTACTACCCTTTTTCTTCATTTCAGCATCATCAGCAGGTTTGGTGCTATCAGGTATATCATCCAAATTTTCAAGTTTACCCACTACTTTTGGGCCAGTTAGGTTTACTTTTTTGCTGGCAATTTTTTCAATTACGGGCTCTACTTTTTGTTCAAATTTTACTTCTCGTAATTCATCAATTACTGGTAAAGGCTTTTCCTCTTCCTTTTTCGGTTCTGGTTTTTTGGGAGCTGCTTTTTCTAATTTACCAACTACAGTGGGGCCTTGCAACACAACTGTACTTTTAATTACAAGTTCTTTTTGTTCTTCGTCTTTGGGCTTATTGTTGCCAATAAACTCATCATTTTTTTTTGTTTCCAGCACTACATGATGCTGGTTTTTATTAAAATTTACGGATGATGCTTCCATTTTGGCAGCAGCATCAGCATTATATTCTTTTAGGCATGCTAAATACATTTCATCCGTTAGCTTGGTTGTTGGTTTGTTTTCAACATCAAAGCCTTTGGTTTTAAGCAAATCAACAATGTGAGCTACGCCTACGTTACACTCTTTTGCTACTGCTGCTAATCGTAAATTTTTTACCGGTTCGGTCATTTATTTTTTTGTTAATCGTTATCTTTTAATTGTTGATTGATTGGTTTACTTAAAATCAATTACAATTAATTATTTTCAAATTCAGCTTTTAAAATTTTTACTACTTCTTTTATCGTTTCATCTTCTAAATCGGCTCTACGGGCCAATTCTTCTTCTTCTAGGGCTAATACATCTTTAGCGGTATCGCAACCAATGCCTTTTAAGGCATCAATTATCCACTGATCAATTTCATCACTAAATTCACTTAATTCAATATCAAATTCATCATTACCTTCTTCATCGCCACCTTCACGATATACATCAATTTCGTAACCACACATTTTACCAGCTAATTTGATATTGGTACCATTTTTACCAATTGCTTTTGATACTTCTTCAGGCTTTAAATATACGTTTACTCGTTTTTTATCTTCATTAATTTCTAATGATGAAATTTTGGCTGGGGTAAGTGAGCGCTGAATTAAAAGTTGCATATTGGTTGTCCAATTTATTACATCAATATTTTCATTACGCAATTCACGAACGATGCCATGAATACGGCTTCCTTTCATACCTACACAAGCGCCTACAGGGTCAATTCTGTCATCAAAACTTTCAACTGCTACTTTTGCTCTATTACCTGGCTCACGAACAATTTTTTTGATAGTGATTGTTCCGTCAAAAATTTCGGGTACTTCTAATTCTAATAATTTTGCTAAAAAAGATGAATCGGTACGTGATAGAACTATCAATGGTAGGTTGTTTCGTAAATCTACTTTTTTTACAACGGCTCTAAGCGTATCGCCTTTTTTGTAATTATCCATTGCTATTTGATCTAACTTTGGTAATACTAATTCGTTACCATCTTCATCTAAGCAAAGTATTTCTTTTTTCCATACTTGATGTACCTCTGCTGAGGTTATTTCGCCAATTCTATCTTTATATTTTTTATAGATTTCATCTTTTTCTAATTCACCTACACGGCTTACTAATGTTTGCCTTGCAGCCAATACGGCTCTTCTACCAAAATCAGCCATTGATACTTCCTCAATAGTTTCTTCGCCTACTTGAAAATCAGGTTCAATTTTTATAGCTTCTGAATATTCAATTTGAGTGTTCGCATCTTCAATTGCGCCATCTTCAACAATCATACGGCGGCGCCAAATTTCTAAATCCCCTTTTTCAGTGTTTACAATTACGTCGATATTTTCGTCGGTTCCGTATTTTTTTCTACATAAAGTTTTAAATACATCTTCTAAAACCCTCATTAATGTTGGGCGATCGATATTTTTAAATTCTTTAAACTCTGCAAAAGAGTCAACTAAACTAACATTGTTCATTGCTTTGAAAATTTGATGTTGAAGATTGAATTTTTTTAATAGTTATCAATTATATAAAATTATTTAGAATAAAAAAGGGAACGATTTCGTTCCCTTTCTCAATTTCCTTATTTATTTCTGAGGCAAAGATAATTAATGATTTTGTGGTATGCAATAGTAAATCAGTAATAGTTTAATTAAAACTTACGCCTACAAATACCGCTTTCACATCAGCAAAAGCAAAAGTTTGATTGCTTTTTTTAGCTTTTATTTTTATTTCAATTGTAAAACCAGCTTCATCTACAGTTAATAATTTGCCTTCAATAACACTATCATTGGGCAGGTGTACTTCCAATGTTCTACCCATATTTTTTTGATATTGCCGTACTGATTGCAAAGGGTGCTCTAACCCTGCCGATGATACTTCCAACTCATACATTAATTCAGGCTCCATCTCTTCTAATTGTTTATTGATATATCTGGCTACTTTGGTACACATTTCAATAGTGATTCCGGCTTCTGCATCTAAATATATTTCAACTTTTTCAGGGGCTACAAACTTTATTTCAACTATAAACATAGCACTACCATCAATGGCTTGAGCTAATAATTTTTTAAACAATTGTTGATGAAGAGAAGATATCATACCGTAAATTTTAGATGGCAAAAGTAGTGGAATAAATTAAATCATGATATCTATTAGAATAAATGAATGATTCAGCTTAGTGCTAATTAGCTTAATAAATTGATTATAATATAATTTTAAACTAAGATGAAACTTCTTTGTTTTTCAGGTATCATTTCACTTTACATCTTACATTTGCAAACTATGGCAGTTCCGTATCAACATTTACAAATCAATAAAAAAGAGCAAGTAAGGCAAATGTTTAATAACATAGCCCCCAAGTACGATTTACTCAATAATATTTTATCAGTGGGTATTGATAAACTATGGCGCAAACGAGCAATTGTTGAATTAAAAAAACTGAATCCATCTTATATTATTGATGTAGCTACAGGCACGGGTGATTTTGCCATTGCAGCTTTGGAAACCAATCCTAAAAAAATTACCGCTATTGATTTATCCGCCAATATGTTGGCAGTTGGTGTTCAAAAAATAAAGCAATTAAAATTAGAGGATAAAATTGAATTGATGGAAGCCGATTCAGAAAATTTACCATTTGCAGCGCATACATTTGATGCTTGTACGGTGGCTTTTGGTGTTAGGAATTTTGAAACTTTACAAAAAGGATTAACCGAAATTAATAGAGTTTTAAATATTGGCGGAACAATTATTGTGCTTGAATTTTCAAAGCCAACTAATGCAATATTCAACTTGTTTTATTCGTTTTATTTCAAAAATATTTTACCCTTAATTGGCAAAATAATTTCAAAGGATTTTTCAGCATACAACTATTTATATCAATCAGTTCAAGAGTTTCCTAACGGCAAAGCCTTTGAAGCTGAATTAATTAAAGCAGGATTTTCATCAACCCGTTGCATACCGCTTACATTAGGCATTTGCAGCATTTATATTGGCACCAAATAAATTGAATAAAAAAATTATAATATTAATATTGATGATAATTAGCCATTGTATCAACAATGATGCTAACGCTCAATTCAATCAATTAGATCATGATTTTAAAGGGCATTATTTTGGCATAACCGGTGCTTTTAATTCCTCACGATTCATGTATTATTATCATGCTGATTTTATTACCAATGATACTATTTTACAAATAAGCACTAAACCTGGGCCTGGCTTTAATTTAGGATTGATGGCAAACAAGCGGCTAAGCAAACGGATTGATATTAGAACCATTCCTGCAATGAGCTTTGGAGAAAAAAATATGATTTTTAAAGTTCATGATTTTAGCACAGGAAAAGATAGTATAGCAAAATTTAATATTCAGAATATTTATATTGATTTGCCCCTACAAATAAAATTGAAAAGTGATAGAGTGAAAGATTTTAGGATGTATGTAATTTCAGGCATGAAATATACCTACGATTTAGCCTCGTTATCAAAAGCTCGTAAAGCTACTAACCTGATAAAGCTAACACCACATGATGTTTCAGCCGAGTTAGGTTTTGGTTTTGAATTTTATTTTCCGATGTTTATTTTAGCCCCCGAGTTAAAAATATCACAAGGCTTAATGAATGTATTATCACCCGATAGCCGATTAATTTTTAGTAGAGAGTTAGATAAATTACGAAGCCGTACAATTACCATTTCAATACATATTGAAGGATAAATTTTATCATCATTAACCCATCATAAATTATGATTGAACCATCACCCATTCAACAATTTTCAATAAGTTCATTTCCCACAACAACTCGTGTTTGGATATATCAAGCCGATAGAAATTTGATGCCCCATGAAATACAACAATGTGAGCAACTATTGCAATCGTTTTCAAAACAATGGACAGCACATCAAATGCCTTTAAAAGCTACTACTGAAATACGTTTTAAGCGTTTTATTATTTTTTA
The DNA here is from genome assembly GCA_041165265.1 of Bacteroidota bacterium. Taxonomy (GTDB): domain Bacteria; phylum Bacteroidota; class Bacteroidia; order Chitinophagales; family CAIODY01; genus CAIODY01. Next base: position 7,668 of record JBEANU010000136.1, read on the forward strand.
TGTAGATGAAAGCACTACCGAAATAAGTGGTTGCGGTATTGATAAATCAGTGAATTTAATGAAGCAAATACAAGAACAATTAGGCATTGATTTTTTTAATAGAATTCAAATTGCATATAAAATAAATGATGAAATAAAAACCTTTTTATTAAGCGATGCAAAAAAATTATTTGCTGAAAAATTGATTACAGCTGATACCATAATTTTTAATAATTTAGTAAACACAAAGCACCAATTAGAAACCAACTGGCAACAGCCATTAGCTGATTCATGGCTTTGGAAAAGAGTTTCAGCTTAACATGAAACCTAATCTTATCCTATTACATGGTGCCATTGGGGCAGCATCACAATTTGAAAATTTAATATTTGAGTTAAAAGAAAAATTCAATATTTATACTTTTGATTTTGAAGGTCATGGTAAAAACTCCGTTTCAAATCGTGCCTTTAGGATTGAACATTTTACCGAAAATTTAATTGATTTCATACAACAAAACCAACTGCAACAGGCTAACATTTTTGGTTATAGCATGGGTGGATATATTGCCCTGTATTTGGCTACACAAAAGCCTTTGATGATAAATAAAATAATCACCCTAGCTACTAAGCTTGATTGGAATTTAGCTTCATCAATAAAAGAATCGGCTTTATTAAATGCTGAAAAAATTGAACTAAAAGTACCACAATTTGCAGCCATTTTGCAACAGAGGCATACACTTGATTGGAAAATTGTGCTTCATAAAACTGCTGAAATGATGCTTCATTTGGGCAATCAACCTTTACTTACTTCAACAACTTTTGCATCCATAAATTGTGCTGTAAAACTTACTGTTGGCAATGCTGATACAATGGTAAATATAGATGAAACTACTATGGCATCTACTCATATAAAAAACGCTGAAATACAAATAATAGAAGGGTTTCAGCATCCAATTGAAAAAATTGATACTAAAATATTAGCCGATATTATATCGAATTTTATGTTGAATAAAAAATTAACCTAAATATTAAACAACCTTACTCCCTAAGTTTTAAAAAAAGTAAAAATGGCATACCGCAACCTCCAACATTTTATAGAAGTTTTAGAAAAAAACAACGAGTTAATTCGCATCAAAGAATATGTAAATCCTGATTTAGAAATTTCTGAAATCACAGATAGAATTTCGAAAGCCCCCTCTAACTCACCCAAAGGGGGAGAACATTCCTCCCCTTTGGGGAGGTTAGGAGGGGCTGCCTTATTATTTGAAAACACTGGTTTCGATTTCCCTGTTTTAATCAATTCAATGGGCAGCAAACGCCGCATGGAATTAGCTTTGGGCGTAAATGATTTAGATGATATTTCAAAAGATATTGAAACCCTTTTCAAAACATTGATGAGCCCCAAAGACAATATTTTGGAGAAGTTGGCAATGCTGCCAAAGCTAGGGCAAATTGCTTCGTGGATGCCAAAAGTGAAAAGTGGAAAAGGCGAATGTCAGGAAGTAATCTTGATGAACCCCGACATGACTAAAATACCGGTATTAAAATGTTGGCCTCAAGATGGCGGACGATTTATTACATTACCTGTTGTAAATACGAAAGACCCAATTTCAGGAATCAGAAACACGGGCATGTACCGCATGCAAGTGTTTGATAAAGATTTAACAGCCATGCATTGGCACAAACACAAAGTGAGTGCAAGACATTTTAATGAATATAAAAAGTTGGGTAAAAAAATGCCAGTTGCAGTTGTACTCGGCGGCGACCCTGCTTACACGTATGCAGCCACAGCGCCGTTACCAGATAATGTTGATGAATACATGTTGGCTGGATTTTTAAGAAAGAAAAAAGTAGAGCTTGTGAAATGTATTACACAACCTGAAATGGAAGTGCCTGCTGATGCTGATTTTGTGATTGAAGGTTATGTTGACCCTGCCGAAGAAATGATTTGGGAAGGCCCATTTGGCGACCATACTGGCTATTATTCATTGGCTGATTGGTATCCAAAATTTCATATCACTTGTATCACACACCGCAAAAATGCGATATATCCTGCAACCATTGTGGGCATTCCGCCACAAGAAGATGCTTGGATTGGCAAAGCCACCGAACGCATTTTTTTAGCACCAATTAAAATGACGATGATTCCTGAAATTGTAGATATGGAATTACCAATGGAAGGTGTTTTTCATAATCTCACGATTGTAAAAATTAAAAAAGATTTTGCAGGGCAAGCCTTGAAAGTGATGAATGCGATGTGGGGTGCAGGGCAAATGATGTTTAATAAAATACTGGTTGTAGTTGATAGCGATGTAGATATTCATGATTATGCTGCTGTGGCAAAATATGTGAGTGAAAACTGCAATCCTGCATCAGATGTATATTTCAGCCAAGGACCAATGGATGTGCTTGACCATAGTTGCAGCAAAATGGGATTTGGAGGTAAGATGTGTATTGATGGAACAAAGAAATTTGAAGAAGAGAAAAATAATATCCAATACCCAATATCCAATGTTCAATATTCAAGCGAAATACAATCAATAATTCAACAAATCAATAATTCAACAAATGAAATAAACGACTGCAATTTTAATCTACTTTCTCTCGGAATTTCGGTTGCTATTTTTTCTGTTACAAAAAATCGAAAAAATCACATCAAAGAATTGTCTGAAAAAATTTGTGCTTTAGATGAAATGAAAAATTGTAAAGCCATGATTTTTGTAGATGCTAATATTGATATTACCTCCATAGCCGATGTGTTGTGGAGGGCTTGTAATAACGCCGATGCAAGACGGGACATGTTTTTGGTTGAAGGTTCGCCAAACCTAAATACTACATTAATTGTTGATGGAACAACCAAAACAAAAGCCTTCGATAATTTTGATAGAGATTGGCCGAATATTTTAATTCATGATGATGCCACCATAAAAGCAGTGGATGAAAAATGGAGCAAATTAGGGTTGGGCGAATTTATTAAATCGCCATCGTTAAAATACAAAAGCCAGATGTATGGCAATGGGGCTGTGATTTTTGAATAAAACCAAAGAAACAATATTTACGTACATCAAAAACTAACAAACAATTATCTACTTACAAAAACTTTAATTTAAAAATTAGTAATGATGAAAAAAATAACTCTTCTTAGTGTTTTATTTATTGTGCATTTATTTGTTCAAGCAAAAGTGCCCTTAAAATCAGTTGTTGAGCATTACACAAATACCAAATGCGGAATTTGTGCTAACAGAAACCCGGGATTTAATACTAACTACAATAATTCTGTTTCAGGTATTTTGCGATTATCCATTCATCCAAGTTCGCCGTATGCAGCATGCCCATTAAGCATGCAAAATAAAATGGATAATGATGCTCGAACAAATTTTTATACTATTTATGGCGGCACACCTCGATTAGTAATTAATGGTAGTGTAATTCCATCAAGTGCCAACTATTCACTCCCATCATTATTTACACCTTATCAAAATTTAACATCATCATTTGAATTAAAAATGATGGATATAAAATTTGGAACTGATTCAATTCACTCCATGATTACTATCAAAAAAGTAGATACATCTAGCTTATCTGCTGCTTTGTTATTTTTGGGTTTAGTTGAAGATACTATATTTGTAAATGGAGGCAATGGAGAAACCGAACATTATAATGTGTTACGAAAAGCGGTTACGGCTCCACAAGGATTAAGCATTTCATTGCCCATAAATGTTGGTGATTCAATAACCTTTCAATATTCAACAAATGCGAATGTTGTATGGAATTTTGGAAGAATTTATTCCATATCATTATTACAAAATTCATTAACCAAAGAATTAATTCAGGCTGAAAGAACGATGGCAGATGCATCAACTACTGGTATTAATAATACTACCATGAATAGTTTAAATTTATCCGTATATCCAAACCCGTGTACAAATATTTTAAAATTATATTCTACTGAAAAAGGAAATTTAACTACCGAACTATTTGATATGACAGGAAAGAAAAAAATATCAAAAACATTTTCACGTAATGAATTCATTGATGTATCAGCACTTCCATCGGGTATTTATATTTTAAAAACAACGCATCAAAATAATAAAACCAATTTTCAAAAAGTATATGTACAAAATTAATGTAGTAATAATAGCTATAGCATTACTGTTATTAAATTCAAAAAAAACAGATGCACAAGGTTGTAGCGATGCAGGATTTTGTAGTATTGTAAATCATAATAAACCAACTATTGGTGATTCAATTAATAAAAAAATGATTCATAAAATTGGAGTTGGTTATGGGCTTGGTGAGGGCACTACTCATACCTTTGGCATTTACTATTCAAATACTTTAAAAATTGCAACTAATACTTTTTGGAATAATAAAATAGTTGCGCAATATGCTACGGGTAATTTGGGAAATAATTTGAACCTAAGCGATTTATTATCTAGCATTTCATACAATCATTCAATCAATAAAACCAAATTCACTTTTATTGGTGGAGTAAAAATTCCATTGAACAACAGTGCTGCTATGTATCTGCCAATGCCCTACCAAAGCAGCCTTGGAACTTTTGATGCCATTGGTGGAGTAAATTATAGCTATAAAAAAATATTCCTTCAATCAGCTTTTCAAATACCTATTATTAATTTCAATAAGAATACTTATTTACAAAATAAATTGATTGATACCACCTTTAGCTCAACAAATGGGTTTATTAGAAAGCCCGATGTGTTATTAAGAATGGGTTATTTAATTGGTGAAAAAAATAAATGGAAATTTACTCCTAATATTTTAGCTATTTATCATTTGCAAAATGATAGCTATTTGAATTTAAAATCAGAAAAAATAACGTTGATAGGAAGTGAAGGTTTAACGCTGAATTTCAATTTAATTTCAACCTATAAAATATCCGCTACAAAGCAAATTGAATTTTCATTAGCATCGCCATTAGTAGTTAGAAAAATAAGACCCGATGGTCTTACAAGAGCTATAACATTAGGCGTTGAATATCAATTTTAAAATTTAAAATCATTGAAACAAAAATTATTTTTTCTGCTTTTTGTGCATCTTGCTTTTTTTGCTACAGCACAAACTACAACCGATGCGCTAATTACAAAACATTACAACTTAAATAAAAATATTGCAATTGAAGGCTATGACCCTGTTGCCTATTTCATTGCACAAAAACCAATGAAAGGAAACGCTTTAAATGCGGTATCACATCATGGCGTAGTTTATCATTTTTCTTCAAAAAGTAATAAAGAATTATTTTTAAAATCGCCCGATAAATTTACGCCTCAATATGGTGGATGGTGTGCATATGCTATGGGTGCTAAGGGCGAAAAAGTTGAAATTGATCCTGAAACATTTAAAATTGTAAATGGCAAACTATATCTTTTTTATAATGCATTTTTTAATAACACATTAAAGGATTGGAATAAAGATGAAGCCAATTTAAAACTAAAAGCAGATAATAATTGGAAATCTATTTTTAAATAAAAATAAAATTAAACATGAAAATATTCATTTGGATTTGTAGAATAATTGCTTCAACTATTATGCTTCAAACCTTGTATTTTAAATTTACAGCAGCCCCTGAATCAATATACATATTTAGTACATTGGGCATTGAACCTTGGGGCCGCATAGGTACTGGAATAATTGAATTGATTGCTGGCATTCTTATTTTATTTCCTACCACTTCGTGGATGGGTGCAGGTTTGGGGCTTGGTACTATGATGGGTGCTATCATATCACATATTTTTATTTTAGGCATTGATGTGCAAAATGATAAAGGTCAATTGTTTTTTATGGCATTAGTTACAGCCATTTGCTGCACTATAATTTTATATGTAAACAAAAAAATAATTCAATCACTAATTCCTTTTTTAAATAAATGATTACAACAACAATAAATACTTTACATGAATTGGCCACCGTATTAATAGAAATTGGTAGTGAAAATTATGCAAAGCCAATAACATGCCTTAGTAACTGCTCTATTGGGCAGCACACAAGGCACATTATTGAAATGTATCAATGCCTAAACAATGGCTACCAATCAGCTGAATTTTCATATGATAAAAGAGAGCGCAATAAAAAAATTGAAACCGATTTAAACTATGCATTACAAGCTATTAAAAATATTTGCAATGAAATAGATAAGGAAAATAGAAGCATGCAAAGCATCTATCTTTTAAATGATGCTGAAGTAAAAATTGAAACTAATTATCATCGTGAGTTGATGTACAATTTAGAACATTGTATTCATCATCAGGCATTAATTCGTGTTGGTATTGAACAGATATCAACTCATAAATTATCAAAAAATTTTGGAGTGGCGCCATCTACAATAACATATAGGGAGCAATGTGCACAGTAAGTTTTTATAATACAGGTAATGAAATAATTATTACTTCAAATCGTGATGAAAAAGTAATTCGTTCGCAATCAACAATGCCCATTGAGGAATGCGATAAAGATGAGCATGTGATATATTTTGCAAAAGATACACAAGCATTTGGAACTTGGTTTGTTACCGATAATTTAGGCAGGGTGGCTGTACTACTTAATGGGGCATTTGTAAAACATCAATCAGAGGGTAGTTATAAAAAAAGTAGAGGCGTTGTGTTGCTTGAATTATTCAAGGAAAAAATATTTTTTAACGCATTTGAAAATTATAGTTTAAAAAATATTGAGCCCTTTCAAATTTTATTCTATCAAAATAATGTGCTACAAAGATTTTTGTGGGATGGTGAAAAAAAACATGTTGAATTTCTGAATACTTTGAAGTCATACATTTTTTCTTCAGTAACATTGTACGAAACAAATATTATCGAAGAAAGGAAAATATGGTTTCATCAATTTGTTAGCAAAAATGAAGAGTTGAACAACAAAATGATTTTAGATTTTCATTTACATCACCATAAACATGATTTGCAAAATGGTTTAACAATCAATAGAACGAATGAGGCTAAAACATTTAGCATTTCACAAGTTGTAATTAACCCTGAAAACAACACTTACACGTATTTAGATTTATTGAATAATAATTCAACAGCCAAAGTAATTGAACTACTTCAAGCCCATCAATGAAATCAATTCTAAAACTTTTTGCTATAAGTTTTGCCATCAGTGCATGGGGAGGTATTCCGCTAGGAATTCTTAATCTTACCATTGTTGAAATTGCTGCTAACCAAGGGGTTACAAGCGCTTTACAGTTTGCATTGGGTGTAGTTTTAGTAGAGTTAATTTATGTACGAATTACCATGTTGGGGTTACCCTATTTTGAATCAAAAAAAATGAATGAAAAAATACTACAATGGATTACGGCATGTATAATTTTATTATACGCTGCATTCTATTTTTATAAATGTTTATGTAGTTCTAATAGCCCATCCAATAGCAATATTGGGGCATATTCCATTTCATTTTTTATTTGGGGAGCAGCCTTGAATAGCATAAATTTTTTGCAAATAACTTATTGGCTAGGATGGGGTTTTGTTTTTTCTAAAAAAAATATTCTTCATAAAAAAGCAAGCCACACCTACACTTATTTATTAGGAATTGGCGGAGGAACATTACTTATTTTTTGTTTATTTATTGTTGGTGGATTTCATTTTAAATCATTCATCAATCAACACCAATCATTTTTTTATTTAGTAACTGCAGTTATACTTTTTATTATTTCTATTCATCTTTTATTCAAAAAATACCTTGCAACTATTTTTGCTTAAACTTAAAATTCATCGCTTAACAAATTGGGAGTATTGGCCTATGTGGGCTTTGTATTTACCATTGTTACCCTACTATATATACCTTAGTATTAAAGCAAAATCATTTGGTTTTTTCAATGCTGTAAACCCAAGTATTTACAGTGGTGGCATGGGGTTAGAAAAAAAAAGTGATGTGAACAAAATTACCCCAAGTCAGTTTTTAGCCACTTCATTTTTAATTGTAAAAACTAATGTGTTGCCTAATTTCACACAGCTTCTTTCTGAGCATCAACTTACATTTCCAATTATTGCCAAACCTAATATTGGTTGCAGAGGAAATTTTGTAAAAAAAATTAATTCACTACCCGAATTACAAGCTTATCATGATTCAATAAAAGTTGATTATTTGATAGAAGAATTAATTAACTATAAAAATGAAGTTGGTATTTTTTATTGCAGAATGCCCAATGAAGTTGATGGAAAAATAACTGGAATAGTATTAAAAAAAGGTGTTGAGGTAATAGGCAATGGTACATCAACAATAGGTGAATTAATAAGTAAAAGTTATCGATATTATTATCAATATGATTCATTATTTAAAAATAACGAACATTTAAAAAACACTATTCTTGAAAAAGATAAATTGATGGAATTATCAGCCATTGGCAACCATGCAAGGGGTGCCACTTTTTATGATATAACTAACCAATGCACCCCAAATTTAACCAAAGTAATAGATGATATAAGTAAGAAAATTCCTGACTTTTATTACGGTCGTTATGATATTAAATTTAATACTTGGAAAGAATTTGAACAAGGAAAAAATTATAAAATAATTGAAATAAATGGCGCTGGTAGCGAACCTACACATATGTACGACCCTAATCACACCTTTGTATTTGCAATAAAAGAATATAGCAAGCATTGGCAAATGATGTATGAAGTGGCAAAGCAAAATCACAAAAAAGGATTTCAATATTTTAGTATCAAGGAGTGCAGGGCCATGTTAGCGGAAAACGAAATTTACTATAATAAACTGAGGTAATACCACCTTGAAAAATTACTTAGTAAAGCCTCAAAAAGTCAATGTCAATGATTTAAAGCGGCATTGTAAAAATTAGCGTTAAGAAAATTTTTCAGTTGAGCAAAAAAAAGCAAAATTGTTTGAAGTCAGCCGCCAATAAGCTTTTTAATGGCGCAAAAACTTAAATCGGCTGACAAGTTTTTTGCTTTGAGCATAGCATAAATTTTTAGCGAATTTTTACGGAGCCTTGACTTTTGGTTCTTTTTGTCAAGTTGTAAATACCGATTCATCGGTGAAAAAGAACAATAAAATGCTGGGTTTTCGCTGAAATGAAAGGATTTACGGCAGATTTTATTTTTCTTT
>JBEANU010000137.1:0-6945 GCA_041165265.1 Bacteroidota bacterium
TTTAGTTGATACAGCATCAGCACCTTATAATCCTAATTATGGTGTTGTAAATAATTCTTCTTATTTTATTGATGATGTAAGTGTAATAGAAAGTAACTCCATAATAAAAGCCGATAATGATACTATAATTAATAAAGGCGATACAATTACACTTGGTAAAAGCATTGAAGGTATGCCTGTGGATTGGTATGATTTACAAGGCAATTTATTAGCAGCAAGTAGCACCTTAAAAGTACACCCAATAACCACAACCAGTTATGTTGTAAAAATGGATTTGTGTGGTAATGTGAGTTATGATACGGTTACAGTAAATGTTTCAACAGGAGTTGAGAAGTTGGAATTTGAAAGTGGGCAGTTGGTGGTGTATCCAAATCCAGCAAGCAATGAGCTAATATGCAAATGTGCTAATATGCTAATTAATACAATTGAAGTATCAGATGTGTTGGGTAGATTGTACGCTATTCCCCCTTTTGAAAGGGGGTTAGGGGGATTAGAATTAAATATTTTAACATTGCCAAACGGTATTTATTTTATCAAAGCCTCGGATGTAAAAGGCAATGTGATGAATGGTAAATTTGTGAAAGAGTAAGTTATTCTGCCGTTTCAAAGCTCTGATTTAGAACGGTTTGGTTCAAAAAAAACTAAATTTGCAAAATGAAAATAATATTTGAAACAAAGAGTCGCCAAGCCCTGTACTTAAAGTCAACGCTTCAGCTAGGTGACAACCAGTGGCAGTTTAGCTATGGGAATTGACTGGATGAAGACGTTGCTATTTCTATTTTTTATTAAAATCGCCTCTTGAAAAATGTTTCTCTATCCAGCAATACATTAATATAAAAAAGTAACGGCTACCCATTTCTTTAATCTTTAATTTTGATTCGCCTGCCTTTCTGTTGCGCCATGAATTGGGTACTACTGCATAGCTATAGCCTCGGATGATGGCTTTTAGTGGCAATTCAACCGTTAAATTAAAATGGGGTGATAAAAATGGTTTTAAGCCTTCCATCACTTCTCGTTTATACATTTTAAATGCATTGGTGGTATCATTATAGGGTATGCGCATAAATAACCTAATAATGAAATTGGCTACCCTATTTATTATTTTTTTTACCGGTGGATAATCATACACAGCGCCGCCTTTGCTCCATCGGGTGCCAAATACACAATCGTAACCTTCTTGTAGTTTATTATAAAACAATACTAAATCATCGGGTGAATCTGATAAATCAGCCATCATTACTGCTACAGCATCGCCCTTAAATCTTTCTAATCCATATCGTACGGCGTAACCAAAACCATTGGGGCCTTTATTGGTATAATACACTAAGGTGGGCATTCGTTTTTGCAAATTAATTAATATTTGCTCGGTGCCATCTTTTGAATTATCATTTACCACCACTATTTCATGCGGTATATTTTTTTCAACCAAGGTAGCATATAGCGTATCTAAGGTTTCTGTTATTGAACCTTCTTCGTTATAGGCTGGTAATACTATGGATAATAACATAATTTTTCAGAATAATTATTTTGACTGAATCTAACTTTTAGTGAATCGTTATTATGTTACTAAGTTATTTAGGAAATACATTTTCATACTTAATAACCTAATAAAAAGTCTGCTACCCAATAAATGAAAACTTAGCCCTTATTTAGTTCGCTTTAGCATTTCATCATGTATTTGCGATAGTGTAATTTTTAAATCGTATTTATAATTCCATTCAGGGTAATGATTCATAAATTTTGATACATCGCTGATATACCAAATATGATCGCCTATTCTATTATCTTCAGCATAGCTATAATTCATTTTATTGCCTGATATTTCTTGGCAAAGTGCTATACCTTCTTGCATAGAGCAATTGCTGAATCTGCCGCCGCCTGCATTATAGGCTTCACCCATTTTGGGGTTTTGATAAAAATGCCAAAACATATTTACTAAATCATAACTATGTATATTATCACGTACTTGTTTGCCTTTATAACCAAATACGGTGTAATGATTGCCTGTGATGGCGCATTTCATTAAATAGGATAAAAATCCGTGTAACATGGCGCCGCTATGACGTGGGCCGGTTAAACATCCACCCCTGAACACCCCAACTTTTAGTTTGAAGTATTTGCCATACTCTTGTGCCATAATATCGGCGGCTACTTTTGATGCGCCAAATATGGAATGTTTGGTATGGTCTAAACTCATGTATTCATCTATTCCATTTTTAAAATAATTATGTGATGCTGAAATTTCCCAACGGGTTTCTAATTCTTCTAATGGTAAATAATTGGGGTTATCGCCATATACTTTATTGGTGCTAGTGAATATAAATACAGATTCAGGGCAGTTCAGCCGCATCAATTCTAACATATTTAATGTGCCATTGGCATTTACACTAAAATCGGTGAATGGTTCTCGGGCTGCCCAATCGTGGCTGGGTTGTGCGGCTGTGTGCACAATAAGTTTTACATCTGCTCCGTATTCTTTAAATACGGTTTCTAATGCTGCATAATCTCGTATATCACAACTATAGTGTTTGTAGTTGGAATATTTATTTTTTAAAAATTCAACATTCCAATTGGTGCTGGCCTCGGTTCCAAAAAAATACTGGCGCATATCATTATCAATGCCTATCACCATATCAAACTTATCAGCCATAAATTCTACTGATTCACTGCCAATTAATCCGCCTGAGCCCGTTACTATTGCTATGTTCATTGAAAAATTAGTTTTGATTTAAAGTATCAAAGATAAGATTTGAATTAATAAAATGGATTAAAAATTAAGATAAAATAGGTTTCAGTTTTGATTCATTTTCATGTATCCAATGATATATTTCAGTCATAATTTGTTTTACACCAATTTTTGGGCTCCAGCCTGTAAGCTTTGTTACTTCAGTATTATCAGTAATATAAATTCTGATATCAGCTTGTCGGGTTTCAATTACGGGTGTAATTTCAATAGTGTTGTTAGTTAATTCTTTACAGATATCAGTAAGCTCTAACAAGGAAGTACTAACCCCTAAACCACCGCCAACATTCAGTATTTTACCATTTACCAAATCCATATTATGAATTTGTTGATTTACCAAATCATACAAATCTTTCACATGCAAAATATCACGTATTTGTTTGCCGGTGCCACCATAGCCATTATAAGTAAGTTTTTTGTTCCAAAAATGTTTTGCCATCCATAAAACTACAACGCCTTGATCAGATTTACCCATTTGCCAAGGCCCAGTTAAAACACCGCATCTATTAATAACTGTTTTAATATTTAAAAATTGATTATATTCTTGAATAATTAATTCAGAAGCTAATTTGGTGGCACCATACAACGACCGAAAACCTTGTAATGAAAAATTTTCATTTAATCCGTTTTCGGTAATGCCAGGTAGTGTTTGTTGTTGGCTGATTGCAAATCTTGTTGCTTGTTCAGTGAATTCAATTTTTTCAATATTTTCAATAGGATAAACACGGCTGGTAGATAAAAATACAAAATCACTTTTATAACGTGCTGCGTACGATAAGCAATTTAATGTGCCCACCAAATTGGTATTCAATAAATAATCGGGTGATGAATTTAATCCTGCTAAAACGGAGGGCTCTGCCGATGCTTCAATAACAGTTGTACAAGCCGGAATGCTATCAAAATCTTCTTTGTTTCTAATATCACCGTGAATAAATTCAATGCCTGCTTCTGCTAATCGTGGCAGATTTAATTCACTACCTTTTCGTTTTAAATTATCCATACAAAAAATCTTGTAATCAGGATAATTTTTTTTGAGTAATAAAGCCAATGAGCTACCCACAAAGCCAGCACCACCAGTAATTAAAATATTTTTCATGGTTAAAATAAATATGTTTTTATGATTTTTTTTCTTTTAAAATTAAAGCATCCATGGTTTGTTGTGCTACACTATGATAACCACTTCGGGCTTTTGAATAAATTTGAAACGCTAATTTTTTTCCACTTTCTGACTTCATCATTTCACCATACAAAGGCAATAAATATTTTCGTCGGCCAACGCTACATAAAAATTTTTCCATGGCTGTATTAATTTTGGTGTATTGATTTTTTAAACACAAATAATACCATGCATCAGCAATTTCACAATTACTATTTCCTGTGAAATGATAAGCCGCATCCAAATCATCTAATTGTTTTTCAGATAATTTTTCAGGCAAATTATTAATGTAATGCAACCACTCATTAGTTGACCAATTTTTACTAATTGATTTATCCAAATCATTTTTATCCATAAATTTTTTGATTTGTTCATCCACCACAATAAACCTTGAAGCATTAATTTTAGGGGCATTTTGTGGCAAGCCAACTTCATAAATCCATTGGTTAATATCTACTTTTTCAAACTGTGTTTTATTTTTTGAAATTAAATTTTCATTTAAAAATTGTACAAAATCTTCGGTAGTTACCGATTGAAAAGCATGTGCCGAAAACCAACTTTTCAAAAACTCATCCCATGATTTTCTTCCTGCCGTTTCCTCCATTAATCGTAAAAATAAATACCCTTTATTGTAAGCAATATCATTCATTCCATCATCAGGGTCACGGCCTTTTAAATCTAATTTTAATTTTGTATCGGGGTTTTTTATGCCAAAATCTTTCAATGTGTTTTGCAAATCTTGCACACTTAATTGCGCTTCCATTTCGCTGTAATCTCTGCCATACAAGGCTTCCATAATACGCATTTGAAAATACATGGTAAATCCTTCATTCAACCAGAAATCATTCCATGTGGCATTAGTACACAAATTTCCACTCCAACTATGCGCCAATTCATGCGCTATTAATGATACCAAACTTCTATCACCAGCAATTACAGTTGGTGTTGCAAATGTTAAACACGGATTTTCCATACCACCAAACGGAAAACTTGGTGGCAATACAACCACATCATATCTACCCCATGCATAGCTTCCATAAAGGCTTTCAGCGGCATCCACCATTTTGCCCATATCAGCAAATTCCCAAGCTACTTTTTCAACCATAGGCAATTCAGCATAAATTCCACAGCGTTCATTTATTTTTTTAAAAGCAATTTCACCCACAGCCAATGCCATTAAATAACTTGGAATTGGTTTGGGTTGGGTATAATGATATTCGCCTGAATCATTGATCGATTGTGGATTATTAGCCACACTCATTACCGCCAATAAATTTTTTGGGCAATGAATGGTAGCATCGTAAGTAAACCGAACGGCAGGCCCATCTTGACAAGGTAGCCATGTACGAGCCAATATTGCCTCTGATTGTGTGAACAAAAATTTTTGTTTGCCTGTTGTTTGTTCAGGCTTCAACCACTGCAATGCCGCTGCATTTGGTGATGTATGATAAACTATTTTTACTGAATTAGTGGTGGATGAAATAGGAATATGCAAGGCACTGCCTATAATTTTATCAGCCAATTTTAATTCAAAATTAATAGGCGTTGAATCATTGTTCAATGTAACTTTTTCAATAGCTAAATCACGTGTATCAAAAATAATTTCAGTAGCACCCGTTGCTTTTTCAATTTGCCATTGCGCAAATCCACTTAAAATATTTTGTTCAAAATCAACATTTAAATTTAATGAAAGGTGCTTAACTACTGCCTTTTGAGGTTGTGCAGCCGAATGAGCATCAACCGAAGAAGAAGTATTGGCTGCCGTATTTGTTGAATGCCTACGATGGCAAGCTTGCATGCTTATTAATACAATCAGTAAAAAAAATATTTTTTTCATAAGGGCGTAAAAGTACAATTGAAAATGAGATGTAATAAATTTTAAATGTGAATTTGTAGTAAGCGTTAGAAACTAAAATATCTTTGCACACAATCAACGATTATTTATGAATCATAATTATACAAAATTTGATACTGAAGGAGTAGTAAAATATTATCATCGAACGGAATGGGTGTATCGTGATTTTTGGAAATTGGATATTGGCATGGGCTTGCACTTTGGTTTGTGGGATGAAACCGTGAAATCAGTACCTGAAGCCATTATCAACCAAAATAAAATAATGGCTAATACGGCAGGCATTCAATCGCATCATACTGTTTTAGATGCTGGTTGCGGCGTTGGCGGCAGCTCAATTTATTTAGCAAAAAATATTGGTTGCTCAGCTACTGGTATTACCATCACCCCTAAGCAAGTGATACGTGCTGGCGAATATGCAATAAAAGAAGGAGTGAGTGATAAAGTGCAGTTTAAAGAAATGGATTATACCAAAACAAATTTCCCTAATAATTCATTTGATTTTGTGTGGGCAATTGAAAGCGTTTGCCATACCAACAACAAAAAAGAATTTTTTAAGGAAGCTTTTAGGGTATTAAAACCAGGCGGTAAAATTATATTGGCTGATTGTTTTCAAACCAAAGAAAACCTTACTGCAAAAGAGTTTAAGCAACTTTATACCAATGGTGTAAATGGGTGGGCAGTAAGTGAAATGTGTAATGAAAAAGTATTTAAAACCTATTGTGATGAAATTGGGTTTACTGATTTTAATTGTATAAATGTGAGCAATAAAGCGGAGCCATCAATTAAAAATTTGATTCAACAAATTAACCGATGGTTAATACCCGGATGGTTGTATTATAAAGTGGGTGGTATTACTGATACTGAATTTATGAATGCCTATGGCACTTATAACACTTGTAAAACATTGCACCAACTTTGGGATTATAAATTATTATTGGTAACAAAACCTAATTAAGTTATAAATATTGTGACACTTTTTTAGAATAGTTTTTATGTTATTAATAGAAAATAGTTTAAACCTTAATAACTCAATAACATAATAACTCAATAACTTTATGATGGTTTGCTTGACATATAAATTAGAACTTAGCCCAAAACTATAACATTTACAATGCGGAACTCAAATTTGAATACAGATGCTGAAAACCTTTCTTCTTCTGAAAAAGAAATAGAAAAAGTATTGCGTCCGCA
>JBEANU010000138.1:0-5027 GCA_041165265.1 Bacteroidota bacterium
ATGAAAAATATAATATTAACAATTACAATATTAAGTAGTATTTTAGTTTGGAATATAGATGCTCAAGCTCAGTGGTGGGGGTTATTTGGGAACACATTATCAGGAACACAATATATTGGCTCAAATAATAATGTTCCTCTCAACTTCAAGATCAGCAACATTAATTATATGAGCCTTACCACCTTAGGTAATTTAAATCTAGAAAACAATACTATCCCAAACACACTAGGCTTGCTAAATTGGAATGCCTATCAAATTAATGGCGATAATATCCTTTGGCATAATGGTATTACTTCTAACATTTATGTAGGCATAGGCGCAGCAGCAAATACAACTATGACTGGCAATAATTCAGTTTTGATGGGTTATAATTCTTGTTTCAATTGTACCTTTGCAGGCCATAGTATTATAGTTGGAAGTGAAGCTGCTTCTCTTACCACAAATGTAGATGAATGTATTTATATTGGGTATATGGCTGGTCTTAAATCAAGTGGTTCGGTTCATAATACTGTAATGGGTCATATTGCTGGCCAAAATCTAACAAATGGTTCAGGGAATGAAGTATTTATTGGAGCAAGTGCAGGCCGCTTTACCACCACAGGTAATTTAAATACTTTTGTTGGAACAAATTCAGGGAATGTGAATACTTCTGGTGCTCAAAATATATATGTTGGAGCAAGTGCAGGGGGTGGTATGACAACAGGGAATGATAACGCCACATTAGGTAATTCAGCTACCGGTGTTTCATCCGGTGTTAATAAAATAACTTCAATAGGCTTCAATAGTATAGCAGAAAATGAATCAAATAATTTAGGTGCAAGTACACAAACTTTAAGTACAAATTCAACGGCTATAGGCTATCAAGCAATTGTAAATACTAATGCCGACCATTCAGTTGGTATAGGAGATAATGTGCATATTGGCAGTACAATTTCCAACATAACTGCCCAAAATTCTAATGCTATTGGAGCATCATCAACAATTGTATCAAACCAATCAAATAGTTTAGGAAATAATGCATTAATTTCAACAAACTCGTATCAATCAGTAGCAATTGGAGACCATGCCCATGTTCAGAATTCAACTGCTAATGCTTTTCAATCAAATACAATTGGCGCAAATTCATTTGCAGGCAATATTGAAACTAATGTACTTGGTTATCAAGCAAAGGCTTTAAATGAAAGAGATATAGCAATTGGTTCAACAGCAACAACAGATGCAAGTGAAGGGATTGCAATGGGGTACAAATCAGAATGTTATTCAAAAGGAGGTGTAATAATAGGAAGTAGAGCAAAGGGAGATGGAAGCAATGGCTTGATTTCAATTGGGGCTTCAAGTGAAATTGAACATGCTCCTTATGCAATTTCTTTAGGTCAAAATACTTCAATAAAAGGTGCTACCTCTGGATTTGGAGATATTAAATATGGTATTTCTATTGGTTACAAATCAACTAATAAAATTTCATCTCCTTCACAACAGCAAAGTGTGGACTATCCAATTGCTATCGGTTATCAAGCTAATTCTCAAGCATCAAATGCTATTGCAATAGGAGCAAATACAAATGCTATTTTTGATAATACTATGATTTTGGGAAATAATGATAATTATGTAGGAATAGGCTTAAATAGCCCAACAACATGGAGTCCCTCAACAAATTTAGAAATTAATTCAGCATCAATCAATTCAACCAACCAATTTCATTTAAGAAGTGGTTTAAAGTTAACCCAATTAAGCAATCAAACAAATTATGCAATAAACAACCCTGGCAATGAGGTATTAACTGTAGATGCGAATGGTTATGTGATATTAGTTCATGATAATTCAGGTTCACAATCATTAAACGCATCAAATGGGTTAACCCAAACTCCTAATCTAATCAACAACACTCCTTTAATAGAAATGGGAAGGTCTTTAGGAGGTATTTCTGGTCAGCTAAACCATCATACGGAAATACCAATGAATAATTTTAATATATATTTTTCAGGAAATAATTTACAACCTAATCAATCAAACATTAGTATTGGAAACAACCCACTTACTGGGGGTACACCCACCATCTTAAAGGCAAAATTGGATATTTTAAATTATTCAACTTCTAATCCAGTTGTAAATAGTAATGCTGGATTATTTACGACTAGTGGAACTTACTCAGCAGCAACAAAATCATATTTAGTAGGAGTGAAGGGGGTTTCAGAAATGATTACTTCCGGCAACTTTAATATTGGAGGAGATTTTGAAGGCAAAAACTCGTCTGTAAATTATGGGGTACGTGGCAATGCGCTATCCTCAACAACATCAAATACTAACTTTGGTGTAGCTGGTTATGGATATAACTCTTTAAATAAAGGTTATGGTGTATTTGGAGCAGCGGCTAATAATATAAAAGAAAGCTATGGTGTTTATGGTGTTGCAACTGGTCCAACAAGTAATATTAATTCATCTCAATATGGTGTTTATGGCAAAGTAAATTGTGTAAACAAGCAAAAGAATTTTGCCATTTATGGGCAGGTGGGTACTCCTGGTTCTTTACCTACATGTGCCATCACAACAGCATTTGCAGGGTATTTTAATGGAAATACTTTTAGCCCAGGTGCTATGTGGTCATCCTCAGACTCTATTTTAAAAGAAAATATTGAGAATATTAATGGTATTTCTGCTTTAAGTTTAATTAATCAATTATCGCCAAAAGAATATAATTTTCGTCAAACTGATTATCCAAGCATAAATTTACCAAGTGGTCATCAATTTGGTTTAATTGCTCAACAAGTTGAAAGGGTTATTCCTAATTTGGTAACCGATATTGTTCATCCAGCTTATTACGATACATTGGGAAATAAAATATTTGACACAATTGCATTTAAAGCATTAAATTATAATGCTTTTATTCCTATCTTAATTGCAGGTGTAAAACAATTAAACACCAATGCAAATGGCGCAAGTAATGGAATAAGCATCAACACAAATAATCAATATGAATTAGGCGGAACGCCATTACTGCATCCAACTGAAATAAATTTAAATGGCAATAATTTATACTTTGCAGATAATAATCAAGGAAACAATAATATAGGAATAGGACATAATTATAATCAAAATTTAGATTCTAAAATTGATGTAATCAATGATTGTTCCGATAATTCAAATTTAAATGCAGCAAAGTTTTTAAATGTTGGTACTTGTTCAACTCAAAATACTTTAACAGGTGTTTTGGCTTCATCTGAAGTGATAGATAATCACACTAACATTGGTGGTGATTTTTCAGCCTATAATGGCATTATAAATATTGGCGTTCGTGCTACTATTTCAGGTACACCCCGTCCGAACGTTGAAGGTAATAGCAATATTGCAGACGCCCCAGGCGGATATGCTATTTATGGTGATGCTGGCAACAGCACTAATTTTTGGGCAGGTTATTTTAATGGTTATGTAGGCACCACATGTGGTTGGTTTCAAGCATCTGATGGTAAATTAAAAGAAAACGTAAAACAATTATCTGTTTCAAATAGCCACAATATTATTAATCAATTGCGCCCATCTACTTATACTTTTAAAGCTGAAGACCAAAAAGCTATGAATTTACCAAGTGGCAATCAATATGGTTTAATAGCCGAAGATGTAGAAAAAGTAATGCCTGAATTAGTCCGTGAAATGAGTGTTCCTGCCCGTTTAGATAAAAACGGAAAAGAATTATCAGCGGCACAAACATTTAAGGGGGTTAACTATGTGGGGATGATTCCTGTTTTAATTTCAGCTTTACAGCAAATGGATTCAGCAAATGCTAATTTATTAGCTCGGTTAGATAAACAACAAAAACAAATTGATGCATTACAAAATTGTTGCAATTTTCAAAGCACAGTTTCAAGCGAAACACCAAAAGGAAATGTGATTGATTTAAGTGATTTAACCATCATCTTAGACCAAAACAGCCCTAACCCTTTTGCTGAGCAAACAACAATTACTTACAGCATTCCTGAAAATGTGAAAGACGCTAAAATTATGTTTTATACAGTTAACGGCGTTGTATTAAAATCGGTTCAAATTACAGATAGAAATCATGGTTCATTAACAGTGTACGGTTCAAACTTAAGCGAAGGTATTTACACTTATACTTTAATTGCTGACGGAAAAATTATCGATTCTAAAAAAATGATTTGTACTAAAAAATAAATTTTACGATTCATTCCCAAAAATCAAAAAGCCGATTTGAAAAATTTCAAATCGGCTTTTTATAATTAAGATAAAATATTTTATTTACTAATCACCCACTTCGCATTGCTGCTGCCTTTATCAGTACGTATTGAAATAAAATAAATGGTTGAAGATAAGCCATCAGTAGGCAATTCAACTTGATATTGATGATTCAATTTTAATGAATAGATTAACTTTCCGTTAATATCTGTTATATTCAAATTACCTTTTACAGCATTAGTAAATGACATTATTGCATTGCCATTAATGGTAGGATTAGGGAACAAATTATACCCCAACTCATTTGAAATTTCAGTATATCCACTATTTGAGCAAGCTTTATAAGCTTTGTTTTGTAAGGTTTTGCTGGCATCAATCACACGTTGCGAAAACTCTTGATAATACGTATTTGCCATTGTTGAATCATGGATAATTAAAGTATTTTCATCATTAAATGATTCAGCATTATTACTGATAGCACTTGAACCAGTGATTACCATTGGGTCGCTACATGCATCATTAGGATCAATCAAAATATATTTATGATGAAATACTCCTGAATTTCCTGACTCATACATAGTATCAATACCATTATTTTTAAATGAATTTTGCACAGTAGTACTAGTGCTTCCATTGTCACCAACACCTGCAAAATAAGCTCCGTTCTTTTTTATAGCTGAATCAATAATAGCATAAGATATTTCAGTACGGGTAAATGAACTCATGGCTACATAAATATCATAATTAGCTGTAATTACATGCTTTTTTACTTCCGATAAATAATTATCAGTTGGTCCAAAATACAATTCAACTCGTTTGCCTCCAATCACAAATTCATG
>JBEANU010000139.1:0-6915 GCA_041165265.1 Bacteroidota bacterium
AAAGTGGTGAATTATTTGGCTTGATGAGAGTAAGATGTTTGCATATGAACGATGCACATATCTATTGCACTCGTGAGCAATTTGAACAAGAATTCAAATCGGTGAACGAAATGTATTTGAAGTATTTCAAGATTTTTGGAATTGACAAATATGTGATGCGTTTCAGTACACATGAGCCATCAAAACTTGGGCAGAAATATATTAATGAACCTGAAATGTGGATTCAAACTGAAAACATGGTTCGTGATGTATTAGTGAAATCAGGAATTCCGTTTGTGGAAGTACCTGATGAAGGTGCTTTCTACGGGCCAAAAATTGATGTTCAAATTTGGAGTGTAATTGGCCGTGAATTTACTTTAGCAACCAATCAAGTTGATTTTGCACAAGGCAGAAGATTTGATTTAGAATATACTACAAGCGATAATACTACTGATGTTCCATTGATTATTCATCGTGCGCCATTAGGCACACATGAGCGTTTTATCGGATTTTTGATTGAACATTATGCTGGTAATTTCCCTACTTGGTTAGCCCCAAATCAATGTTCAATTTTACCCATTAGTGATAAGTTTATGGATTATGCAAAAGAACTTGAAGCTAAACTAAAATTGAATAAAATTAGATGCATGTTAGATGATAGAAATGAGAAGATTGGTAAAAAAATACGTGATGCTGAAATGAGCCGTACGCCTTATATGCTGGTAATTGGCGAAAAAGAAATTGCAGCTAATTCAGTTTCAGTTCGTAAAAAAGGCAAAGGAGATTTAGGAATGATTGCAGTAGATGAATTGGTGAAACAGATAAGCAAAGAGATTGAGGAAAGACAAGGGTAAAAAAGTCAATTGAAAAAATGCCTCCTTTTGAAGTTGTTTCAATGGAGGCATTTTTTGTATCATCCGTCATGAAAAACTTTAGTTATTTAATTATGTTTACCATCGTAAATTTTGAATATTTCAGTAAAAATAATTTATGAAACTAACTCATTTTCCTTTAAGCAAAACGCATCAATTCAGTAAATTTATATGTAATTATGTTGAACAACCCAATACAATTTCGTTTTTAGATGCAACCTACTTTTCATGGGAATATGCTAGAAAAATAATTGCTGAAAAAAATAATTTTAATCCTCAAAACAGAGCCAATTTAGTTGAAATATTAATCCATCAAAATTCATTTTTAACAAATTCAAATGAAGTATTTAAAAATATTGAAAAATTAAAAAAGCAGAATTGTTTTACGATTACTACAGCTCATCAACCATGCCTTTTTAGCGGCCCTATTTACACTATTATTAAAGCTATTTCAGCAATAAAACTTTGCGAAGAATATAAAAGCAATTTACCTGATTATGAGTTTGTGCCTGTGTTTTATATTGGTAGTGAGGATCATGATTTTGAAGAATTAAATCACATTAATTTATTTAATAAAAAAATTGAATGGCAAAGCAATCAAACAGGTGCTGTTGGAAGTATGAGCATTAATGGCATTGAAAAATTAATTATTGAATTAGAAACATTATTTGAAAACGAGGCAAAAAAAGATGAAATAATTGCATTATTAAAAAAATGCTATCAACCCCAATATACCGCCGCCAAAGCATTTAGAAGTTTACTTCATGAACTTTTAGGAAAATATGGTTTAATAATTTTAGATGCAAATGAGCCCCAATTAAAAGAAAAATTTACAGCTATAATTAAAGATGAATTATGGAATCAAAACGCATATAAACTATTAAATGATGAAAAATGGTTAGCAAATTTTGATAATAATCAGTTGCAAATTACGCCTCGTGAAATCAATTTATTTTATTTAGATAATCAAATTAGAGAGCGGATAATATTTGATAATAATAAATGGAAAGTAAACAATACAACTATTGAATTTACTGCAACCGAGCTAGAATTGCTCATAAAAAATTCACCTGAAAAGTTCAGCCCTAATGTAGTGTTAAGAGCATTGTATCAAAGTACTATTTTACCTGATATTGCATTTATTGGTGGCGGCAGTGAAGTAACTTATTGGCTGCAACTCAAACCAATTTTTGATGATTACAAAATTCCACTTCCTCAAATATTTTTACGTGATTCAATTTTTTGGATGGATGAAAATGCGGAGCAAAAAAGGTTAAAGTGGAATTTTACTTTGGAAGATATTTTTACCGAAACCAATACCTTAATCAATAATTTTACTGAAAAAAGTGGTGGGTTGAACATTGAAAATGAATTAAAATTGATTCAGCATAAATTAGTTGATTTGAATGAAATAATTAAACAACACGACAAATCGTATGAATCAATTGGTATGGCCACGGCTACGCAAATCAATAATCAATTAGATAATTTACAAAAAAAAATATTGCAATTAGATAAAAAGAAATTAGCCGATAGCATACAGCAAATTCAAAAATGGAAAGAAAAATTATTCCCTCAAAATCATTTACATGAGCGCCATGATAATTTTATTTCATATTATTTAAAGTATGGAAACCAATTTGTTGAAACTTTAATGGTACATTTGAACTCAACTAACAAAAACCTAAAAGTATTTACCCCTGCAAATGATTAAAAAAATAATCTGGCTACCTTATCGAATTTATATTCTTTGTATTTTTTTTATCACACTTTTAATAGCTTTTAGTTTAATTATGGCTTGTCAGCTTTTGCCTGAAAGTATAAAAAGCCAAACCATATTTAAAATTAATTGCGCTTGGACAAAATTTGTATTCATCTGCTTTTTTATAAAACTAAAAGTTTCAGGAAAAGAAAATGTAAACCAAAATGAATCCGTAATTTTCATTGCCAATCATCGCTCCTATTTAGATGCAGCTTTAATATTTTTAGCCATTCCTAAATATTTTAAACCATTAGGAAAAGCAGAAATGGGCAAAATTCCGATTTTTGGCCCAATCTATAAATCAGTAGCAATTTCAGTAGATAGAAGTAGCCCGTTTAACAGAGCAAGAAGTGTTAAATTATTAAAACGTCAGATATTACGAGGTACATCCATCGTAATGTTTCCTGAAGGCACATTTAATTTGGGTGATGAACCTTTGATTGATTTTTATGACGGTGCATTTCGTATAGCTATTGAAACCCAAACTGATATTCAGCCTTTTATAATTACTGGCACACAGCAAGTTTTGGATAGGTTTAGCGCTATAGCTATCACTCCTGGATTTATTAAAGTAAAATATTTGCCAATAATTTCAGTAAAAGGATTAAAATGGACAGATACTGAAATGCTTAAAAAGAAGGCATACCAACAAATAAAAGAAGCATTATTAGCTGAAGGAAATTGGTAATCTTCATCCACAATTAAATAGTGTAAATTAATTTTTAAATATGTTTTTTTACAACCAAGCTATCAAAATTTATGGGTTATTAATTTTTGCTTTTTCAAAATTCAATTCAAAAGCAAATTTATTTTTAATTGGGCGAAAAAATTGGCGAAAAAGATATGCTGAACAATTCACATCTATCAAAAACCCAATATGGGTACATTGTTCATCACTTGGTGAGTTTGAACAAGGCAGGCCATTGATAGAATGGATAAAAGAAAAATACCCATCCCAATCAATAATTGTTACCTTCTTTTCCCCTTCAGGTTTTGAAATTCAGAAGCACTATAAAAATGCTGATGCCGTATTTTATTTACCATTAGATACTCAACAAAATGCTATTGATTTTATTGAATTATTACAACCAACATTGGTGGTATTTGTAAAATATGAATTTTGGCTAAACTATTTATTTGAACTTCAAAAAAGAAAAATTCCAACACTCCTTATTTCATCAAAGTTTCGAGCCAATCAAATATTTTTTAGATGGTATGGTAAAATTTTTCAGAAAGGATTAGCCACATTTAATCAAATATTTGTGCAGGATAATGCAAGCAAAATTATGCTCAAAAAAATAGGTATTGAAAACACAATAAAAGCTTACGATACCCGATTTGATAGAGTTTTTCATAATACATTACAAATAAAATTACCCGATTGCATAACTCAATTTTGTGCTTCAAAAAAAATTATTGTGGTAGGAAGTTCGTGGGCAGCCGATGAAGAAGTTTTATGCCATTGGATGAAACATAATTTATCAACCGATTGGAAAATAATTTGGGTACCCCACGAGATAAGCGCAATAAAAATCAAACAACTTCAATCAAAAATTTCAGCACAATCACTTTTATATTCTGAAATAAATCAATCTGAAAAATTAAATTCAGCGGCACAACATTTAATAATTGATACGATAGGATTACTTAGTAAAATATATTCAATAGCTACCATAGCCTACATTGGTGGAGGGTTTGGCAGCGGCATTCATAATATTTTAGAACCTGCTGTATTTGGTATGCCAATTATTTTCGGACCAAAATATCAAAAATTTAATGAAGCTATTGAATTGATAAAAGAAGGTGCAGCATTTAGTTTTAAAAATGAAAATGAGCTTGAACAAGTTTTTAAAAAATTACTATCTGATGAAAATGAAATTCTTCAAAAATCAAATATTTCAAAGCAATATGTACAACTGCATTTAGGTGGTACAAAAGCAATCACAGATTACTTAATTGCCAATAGTTTGATTTAACAAGCTATTCAAAAAAATAAATCCATCCACATTTATTAATCCTTATTTTTGCATCAAACTGTTGGTGGTTCTATCGCCTTTTATGAAATAAGAAAGGGAGGAAAGTCCGGACAGCAAAGGGTAACACACTTCCTAACAGGAAGGTACATTTCATTAATTTGAAAAAGTAACAGAAAGTATTACAGAAAATAACTGCTTTAGTTGTAACAAACGTGTAAAGCGTAAGCTTTAGAGTAAAGTTGAAAACGTAGAGTAAGAGCCTACGACCTAATTAGGTGACTAATTTTGTGAATAAACCTTGTGTGCTGAAAGACCAAATATACCAACGCCATTAAAACTACTCGTTTGATTCTTTAGTAATAAAGATGCGTTGGGTGGGTAGGTCGTAACAGGAGCATTGTGAAATGTTTCGCAGATAAATGATAGAAGTTTTGGGCAACCAAAAAACAGAAGCCGGCTTACAGAACCAACAGTTTTTTTTGAATATTAAACCTTAATAATAAAAATATGAAACTACCATTCATTTTTATCAGCCTATTAGTAACCAATTTTGTATGGGCTCAAAGCACTATAGTTAATACAAAAGATTTAACAATTTTATCCGTTGATAAACAGGCTAAAGCATCAAAAATTGAAAAACCTAGCTTACCAAAAAATGATACCACAATAACTTTAGATGCTACAAATAAAAATGAAAGCTACTTTAAAGTGAGCTCTGCCAACGGAACTATATTAACGCAAGGGAAATTAATTAAAGGGCAAAAAGAAGGGATTTGGCGATTTTATTACGAACAAGGTGCGCCTTTAAAAATTGAAGAATATCATAATAATAAAAAAAATGGAATTGCTTTAACCTATGACAGAACAGGCTTTGCCACTACAGATGAAACTTATAAAAATGATTTGTTGGATGGCATATCAATCAGATTTATTAATGGTGGAAAAGTAAAATCGCAAACAAGTTATAGCGCTGGAAAATTAAATGGAAAAAGAATTTTATACTATGATGATGGCACTGGCAAGCAAGAGGAAAGTGAATGGAAAAATGGCAAAAAAAATGGTGCAATAAAATGGTTTTATAAAAAAAATGTATTGATGATGGAAGCCATTTACATTGATGATTTATTTGATGGCGAACAAATTACTTATAATGAAAAAGGAATAATGATTAAAAAAGGAACATACAAATTAGGAAAAGAAGAAGGCGATTGGTTAGAGTATGATGCAAATGGAACAATTGCAAAAACAACAACTTATAAAAATGGCGAAATACTTGGTAGTAAATAAATTAATGACCAATGAATACATTTAATATTAAAGGCGAATTTATTCAATTAAATCAATTACTTAAAATAATGGGTTGGTGCAATAGCGGCGCTGATGCCAACAGCTTTATTGAACAAGGTTTAGTAAGGGTTAATGATGTGATTGAAACAAGAAAACGAAATAAATTATTTCCGGGTATGGTAGTAAAATTTGAACTTCATCAAGTAAAAATTGCCCATGAATTATAACTAGATACTAAACCCTATTTTTACAACTTTCCATCTCGTAACATTTCAGCATAATTCATATTTCGGGCTAAAGCGTTCACTGCCCTTGCAATTCTTTTAGCCTTGGTTTCGTTGCTTTTGGCAGATTCAATCCACTTACTAAAATAATTTTGATGTGATTTTGGTTGACTAAAAAAATATTTCTTTGCTTTAGGTTCATCTTCTAAACATTCTACAAAATCAACATCCAATTGGTACTCAGCCGTATCATGTTCAATATCCACTACTAATTTGGCGCCTTCAATTTTTCTTATTTTTTTTCGAATATCAGCTTTTAATGCCATGATAAATGCGCCATCGCCCATTGGTAAAAGTGCCATGCCGCTAATTTCAATGGCATCTAATTTTCCTTTTACTCTGAAAGATTTTTTATAATTAGGTACTATTTTTTGAGCAATTATGGATGGAATTTCAATATACGTCCAGCCTGTTTTTTCACCTTGTTCGGCAAATTTTTTGATTATAGTTTCAAATTTCATTTGCTTCGTAATTTTTTATAAATCTTAATTGCCATCATCAAAAAAACAATGAAAATAATAATACCCACTACACCATACACCAAACTCATTTCCTGTTTTACCACAACTAACATAACAATAGCCAATAAAAAAATAGTAGCCACTTCATTCCATATTCTTAATTGCTGAGATGAGTATTTGAAAATACCTTTTTGCTGTTGCTGATAAATAATATGTAATGAAAAATGATACATGTATAAGCCAATTACAAAAATTAATTTCAATAAAAGCCATCTACCATTTTCTTCAAAAATA
>JBEANU010000140.1:0-6034 GCA_041165265.1 Bacteroidota bacterium
TTAATGATAAAATTACTATCAAAACTGAATTGTTTATGATAAAAAAAAGAGAAAACCATCTTTTGATTTTCTCTTTTTTTAAAAGTATTAATTAAGATAATAAATTACTTTGCAGGTGCTACAGGCATTGGTGCACTTGTATTTTTTTGCTTACTGATGGCTTCTGTAACTTCATCTTTTGGTGAACCTGTTTTGCCAGCTTTTGGTATAAAAAAGAAACTTCCTAACACAAAAATTGTAACAATGGCAGCTAATCCCCAAGTTGATTTTTCCAAAAAATCGGTAGTACGTTGTACGCCCAATACTTGGTTGTTGAATCCACCAAAGGCACTACTTAATCCGCCACCTTTGGGGTTTTGAATTAATACCATAAGTATTAATAAAATACTTGCAACAATCATTAAAACTACTAAAAATGAAAACATGACTTATTAAATTTTATTTTTTAATTCCGTAATTCGGGTTGCAAAGAAAACACTTTTTTCGGGTTTTAGCAAACACAATTTCTCATAAATTGAAATTGCTTTGTCATATTTTTCTTGGTCAACATATATTTTTGCCATTGTTTCAGTTACAAACTCTTCACGTTGCTGCATTCCAAAACTTGAAATTTCAGTAAAATCAATCTTCAAATCATCCGCTTCATTATCTTCATCATTATATCCTTCTTCAATTTTTGATTTCATTTCTGATTTGGCTACTGCCGTTTTGGGTTCACCAATGTTTGAACCTTTATTAAATTTTTTCAGCCATGTTGAAAATGTTTTTGGTGTTTCAGATGATGGGCTCATTGTATTGATGATGTTTGAATTAGGAGATATATTTTCAATAGATGCTTCAATTTTATTGTTGTCAGTTATTACTTCCTGATTTGCTTTTGAGGTAATTTGTTCCTGCTCCACTAAAGTTGATGATAGGTCATTATTTTTTAAAGGAATTATTTCTTCAGGTTTTGTAAGTGTTGATTTTTCAGTAGGTGCAGGTGCTTCTGGAATTATTTTAGTTTCAATTTTTTTATCCGTTTGAATTGGTATTGATAAATTGATATCAAGTTTTTCTTTTTGTTTTTCAGTAATTAAATCTGTTTCAATCAAATTAAATAATTCACTTCTATTTAATGATAATAATGCTGCATGTTGTAGCTGTTCATTTAATTTTTGATGATTAGCAATATGATATTTTTTTGCTAATAATTGATGTGCTTGTGCAAACCAAGGATATTGTAAGGTTAACTTTTCCAATACTTCGGTGGGTACATTTTTTAAATGTTGGGCATCGTGCAATGCTTGTTGAACAATAATTTTTTTTGAATTATCTATACTCATTTTGTTACCAATTCACTATTGATTTATTATAAATATCATCTACTATTTGTCGGTTTAATTCAGCCACCAAAGCACTTTCAATGCTTGCAAAATTTTGTGTAGCATCAAAATTTATACTTTTTGTAAAACTCTGACTCCATTTTTCATTCGCTTTTTTATTATTGATATAATCAATTTTTACAGTAATTAATAGCTGGCTGCCTGAGGCTTGATTACCGCTTCTGCCTACTGCATTAATCATATAATCGGTGATGTTTCCTGAAAAATCTAAATCACCTCCTTTATCTATCAGTTTTAAGCTGCTTTCATTAATTAATTTATTGCGCAGCGCCTCGGTAAATTGCTGACTTAATGCTGGATTTATTGTGATTGCTTGATTGTTGATATAATGCACTGTTGCTGTTTTTACATCAGGTGCCAATTGCCCCGATTTTAATGAATAAAAACAGCATGAGGTACATGCTGATGCAATAATAAATAGTATGTATAATTTTTTTTTCAAGTGTTTAATTATCTAAACCGTACTCAGTTATTTTTCGGTATAATGTTCGTTCTGAAATTCCTAATTCAATGGCTGCATTTCGGCGCCTACCTTTGTATTTTTTTAATGCTTTAATGATTAATTCTTTTTCTTTTTCAGCAATATTTAAAGTTTCTTCAACTTCAGGTACTTCTTTCAAAACTATTGGCTGTGGCTGATTCGAATTCCTATTCAAAATAGTTTGACTATCATTTTCAGGATTCATAAGGTTTCTAAAATCAATATTTCCGTTAGCTGAACTAGTTTCGGCAGTGAAATTAAAATCAACTGAATTGCCTTGTAAAATGGTGCCCAAAGTTTGTTTTACGCCACTTAATTCCTTGCGCATTTCAAACAATAATTTGTATAACATATCACGTTCATTAGCAAATGATATGTTGTTTGAATTTTCATTCATTGGGTTCATTACCATCGGAAATGAATCTAACTTTCCGTCAGGCATAAATCGTGTTAATTGCGAAGCGTTTATTTCTCTTTCTGATGATAATACTGAAACTTGCTCCGCCACATTTTTTAATTCTCTAATATTTCCAGGAAATGAATAATTGAGAATAATTTGTTTTGCTGATTCATCTAATTGAATGGGCTGACGGCGGTATTTATCTGCAAAATCTAAACAAAATTTCCTAAATAAAATTAATATATCTTCTTTCCTTTCACGTAAGGCAGGCACTTTTATGGGTACAGTATTTAATCTGTAATATAAATCTTCTCTGAATTTTCCTTTAGCTATTGAATCTTTTAAATTTACATTGGTAGCCGCTATTACCCTTACATCAGTTTTCAAAACTTTTGATGAACCTACTCTAATATATTCGCCAGTTTCTAAAACACGAAGCAATCGGGCTTGCGTACCCAAAGGCATTTCAGCTATTTCATCTAAAAAAATTGTACCACCATTTACTGTTTCAAAATATCCTTTTCGGCCTTCGTGTGCACCAGTAAACGAACCTTTTTCATGCCCAAATAACTCTGAATCGATAGTGCCTTCAGGTATTGCACCACAATTTACTGCAATAAAATTATTGTGTTTTCGGGCTGATAATTGATGAATTACTTTTGAAAAAACTTCTTTACCAACGCCACTTTCACCAGTTATTAAAACTGATAAATCAGTAGGGGCAACTTGTGTGGCTATTTGTAACACATAGTTAATACCAGCTGTGTTACCTAAAATTCCGAATCGTTGTTTTAATGTTTGTAATTCCACTATGTATAATTATTCAAAACAAAGTTAGAGATAAGATGTCGATTATTAAAGTGTTGATTAAATTAATAGGTTAACTGTATTAGAAAATAGGTGATTGAATTTTACTGTTCCACATAATTCAAATCTTTATGAAAAGTTTCTTCCATACGTGATGCGGCATAGATTGATACTGCCATTACAATAATGCCTGTAATAATGGCGGCATAAATCAAGGTATTATCTTTTGAATAATTATTATTTTTAAAATACAATTTGAACGCCGTGAAAATGGCTGAAATAATAGGTAATGAACCTCTTACAAAATTGGGAACGGTGGTAGTAACTGTTGAACGAATATTGGTACCAAAACTTTCAGCTGCAATGGTTACAAATACTGCCCAATAACCAACGCCTGTACCTACCAAGAAAATTACGAAATAGAACATTGTGGCTGATATGCCCGACGACATAAAATAGATAATTAATGCCACCACTGTAGCCAATAAATAAATTAAAATGGTTTTAGTTCGGCTTCGTAATTTTTGACTGATAATGCCGCAAAGTAAATCGCCAAACGTGGTACCAGCATACGATGCAGCCACTGCTAATGGCGCCACAATTTTCCCGTTAATTTTTAAAGCTTCTGAAAATTCAGGTGAAAGTGTTACTAAAATTCCTATTACATACCAGCAAGGCCAACCAATTAAAATACATTTAATATACTTTTTTAGATTATTGAAGTCGGAAAAAATGAGCATTAAATTTCCTTTTTTAATATGCGTTTGATTTTTTACTTGTTCAAACATGCCTGATTCCATCAATCCAATTCGCATTATTAAAAGCATTAAGCCCATGCCACCACCTATGTAATAGCAGGTACGCCAACCTTCGCCATGCATCCCAAAAAAGTAACCCATCAATCCTCCAAAGATTGCCCCCGAAACACCAATTGTAGCTACCATTGTTGTTCCATAGCCTCTGTGTTCTTTATGCATTTGCTCAACTACCAAAGTGATTCCTGCACCTAATTCACCAGCTAAACCAAAGCCTGCAATGAATCGTAAAATTTTATATTGCTCTAAACTAGTTACCATGCCATTAGCAATATTGGCTAATGAATACAGTAAAATAGAACCAAATAAAACAGAAAGTCGTCCTTTTTTATCACCTTAAATTCCCCAAAAAATTCCGCCAATCAACATTCCAAACATTTGAATATTAATCAGCAATAAGCCATTGCTTTCAATTAATTCTTTACTGTTAATTCCAATCGATTTCAAACTTGGAATACGAACAATTGAAAACAAAATCAAATCGTAAATATCAACAAAATAGCCTAATGCAGCTACAATTAACGTAGCATTGAGCAAATGTTTTATCTTAAATTCAGGGGCTTGATTCATTTTAAAACGGATAGTTTTTTTATTTTATTTTTTCACCACATAGATACATAGAAATTTTATTTTGATTTGTATTTACATAATTCTATGTTATTCGCCTTGGCGAACTATGCACAACTTTATTACCTCGATTTCAAACTGAAAATATTTAAAAATGAAAAGAGAGCATAGTAAAACTTTGTTTTTAAATAGAAAAGACTATGTATCAGATGTTCCTATGCGGTTATTATTTTTAAGAAGTTTTCATGATTTTGGTTCTTTACTTTTTCCAAAAAATAATTTCCATAAAACAGGAGCAGTGGTAATAAAAATTATACCGATTACAATGATTTCTAAATGCGATTTTAAATCAAAGTTGAATTGATTTAAAATAAATATCTGTAAAAAATGACCTGCAAAAATCATACTTACCACCCATGCCACACAACCAATGATGTTGTAGAACATGAACTTCTTTTTATCCATATCAACAATGCCTGCAATGATAGGCGCAAACGTACGAATAATGGGTAAAAATCGAGCAAATACAATTGCTCCGCCACCATGTTTTTCGTAAAAATCATGAGCATCATGTAAATATTTTTTCTTGAATAAATATTTGTCTTTCCAATTAAACATGGTTGGCCCAATGCGTTTGCCAAATGCAAACCCTACCAAATTGCCAATTATTCCAGCAATAATTACCAATAATGAAATTAATGAAAGATTAACTAACTCACTTTCAACGCCTGTGATTCCAAAATTCTGTAAAAAATCATTGGCTAAGTTGCTGCTGTAAATTCCTGCCACAAAAAGCAAACTATCACCTGGCAGAAAAAAGCCAACAAATAAGCCTGTTTCAGCAAAAATGATAAACAGCATTACCCAAATTCCGCCGTGTGAAATAATCCATTCAGGATTAATAAATTGTTTTAAATTTTCAATAATTTCATGCATAATGGCGGTAAATATAATAGATTTCAAATACAACGTTACATATTTGAAAATTGCTTGATTCTTTTAACTTTGCAATCCTTTTTTTAAGGGAAGTTATTTGTTATTATGTTATTGAGTTATTTATAGCTCATCCTTAATAACCTAATAACTTAGTAACCTAATAACATAAGCAACATGCGTCTTACAAGTTTAGAAGTAAAAGGATTTAAAAGTTTTGCCGATAAAACCACCATTCATTTTAATGATAATATGACTGGTATTGTTGGGCCAAATGGTTGCGGCAAATCAAATGTGGTAGATGCCATACGATGGGTTGTGGGTGAACAAAAGGCAAGAGCTTTGCGCAGTGGAAAAATGGAAGATTTAATTTTCAATGGCTCAAAGGGTAGAAACGCAAGCAATTTGGCGGAAGTGGCTTTGACTTTTGAAAACACAAAAAATCAATTAGGAACTGAATTTAGTACGGTTCGAATCAGCCGTATGTATTTCAGAAATGGCGAATCGGAATATAGAATTAATGATGTGCCTTGTAGATTGAAGGATATTAATAATCTATTCATGGATACTGGCGTAAGCAGTGATAGTTATGCCATTATTGAATTAAAAATGATTGAAGAAATTATTTCGGACAGAGAAAATTCAA
>JBEANU010000141.1:0-12844 GCA_041165265.1 Bacteroidota bacterium
TTTGCAAATCAATATCTTCTATTTTTTCAGTTATTTCAATTCTTAGAATTTCGTGATTGGTTGCTTGAATTATATCTGTTTCTCTATTTATATCCATTTCTTTCTGCTTTTTATGAAAAGGTTCATCAATTTCTATATGTAACTTCAATTGTGGAAAATACATATCAGTCAATGCATGACCTTCTGGTCTATTTACAAACTGTTGAGTTGAAAACTTAACATCATTTCGGTTTAGTCTATGATAAATTCGAGTAACTACATAATTTTCATAGTTCTTTTTATTGGTTTTTGCAATTTGTCTAATTACATATTCTCTTTTAGTCATTTCCATTGTCTCGTTATTATTAGGCGATTTTGTCAGCAAAATGACGTCCAACGGCAGTCTGTGAAAAAACTGGCGTTAATTTTTTTCAAAAGTAAGGAAAAAATGAATGGAAAATAATTTTGTAAAAATGTGCAATTGCGCATTACAATTTTTATAAGGCTAAAGCAAAATTACGCAAGCTGTTTACTAATGCAGGTGGTTACAAAAATCCAAAACAAACAAAGGCTTTAGCTCACTATTTCCGAATGCATCATCTCGGTTTATCCTATTTCATCAAAGTGTATTTTTTTAAAAAAATAAAAATCAATCAAAAAAAATATTATTTTTAATCACCCAAAAAACTATTCTTCATTTCATCTTAAAATGAACTATTGTGAAACTGATTGCTACCATACTATTTTTTTTTACATCGTGCATTGTTGCTTATGCGCAGCCATGCAGTGTATCAACATTTAGTAGTCCAGCAAATACAAATATATGTTTGGGTGATGCCATAAGTATTGGTGTAATAAGTAATGGTGTATCATTTGTTTGGTCACCAGCTACAAGTTTAAGCAATACTACTGGCAATAGTACAGTGGCAACGCCTACTTCAAATATTACCTATCAAGTAATTGCAACTTGTAGTAATGGATTAACTGATACTGCTACTTTAGCTATTGTAGTGCATCCTTCGCCTACTGTTACCATTACTAGTAATGCTGCGCCATTATCATGTAGTAGTGATTCCATACAATTTACATCCACAGCTACTGGTGGCACACCGCCATATACTTACGTTTGGAGTTTTGGTACACAAAGTAGCACTTTGGCAAATCCAAATTTTGCATCTAATGTAATTGCCTGTGGTAGCATTACTACTTTAGCAACAGTAATAGTTCGTGATGTAAATTTTTGCGCTTCCCTTTCAAGCTTATCGCTTAATCAAAACGGAACGCCAACTGCGCCTGCATTAACTGATTCAAACACTAATTTTATTTTTAAAAATTGTGGTACCATTACAGGTTCGCCCAATTATACTTTGGTGGTAAAAAATACTTCAGCCAATAATAATTGTGTCAATTCATACACTATTGATTGGGGTGATGGAACAATTCAAACCAATTTACCTATCACATTATTAGCAAAGTATAGGCATACTTATACTGCTTACGGCATTTATAATGTAAAAATTATTGCGGTGGGTAATAATGGTTGCAACCGAACTACTGCCTATGTTTTCAAAAATTTAAATCCGCCTAATGCAACTTTTAGTACATCAATAATCACCACCGGTTGCATGCCAATAACGGTTTGTTTCAAAATAAAAAATTTCACTAACAACATACCCGGCACACGTTATAGATGGAATTTTGGCGATAATACTCCACACATAAAATGGAGTTATAATCAACCTTATTTAACGGATTCAATTTGTCATACTTTCACATCGCCCTCTTGTTTATCAGGTGCTTCAGCAGGTTATTTTCAAGTTGAATTATGGTCAATTAACGATTGCGATAGCTCCGCATTTATTTTTAATGGCTTACGAGTTTTTAGCAAACCCAAATATTCATTTCCTACTCCAATCATTAAATCTACTTGTGTAAATACTGTAGTTAATTTAGCAGCATCGCCAGTTTTAGGGTTTGGTAGTGGTTGCCCACCAATTAGTTATATGTGGTTAATTGAGGGGAAAAATTTATTTTTCAGAGATACTATTTTAAATACCTTATACCCCAATTATACATTTACTAGAAAAGGAAATTATTTTATAAAATTTAAATCAACCAACTTTTGTGGTACCACTACCGATTCCTATTCAATTTGTGTTGATACTACATTCACTCCTTTAATTGCAACAACAGTTGATTCAGGCTGTACGCCATTTAGCAGCAACTTTACACTAAATCCGGTTGATTCAAGCTGGTGCATACCAAAACTTTTTACATGGTATATTAACTATGCAAACAATCAAAATAATTGTGGCAATGTAGGCGGTTCAGCATTTATAAATGGTACCACAAATCATTCAAAAAATTGTAGTATTACATTTTTTACTCCGGGTATATATTCAGTGTATGCTGATGTAGCATCAGGCTGCGGCAGCCAAGCATCAGCATCCATCACTATTCAAAATTTCAGTAAGCCCATACCCTATTTATTAACCAAAGGTATATCAGAGTGTGGCAGTATTACAGCTCATCTCAAAGATTCCATCAGCAAATTATGTAATCAAGCATCTATATTTCAACGTCAATGGACATTTAGTGGCGGTACGCCAGCTACTTCCAATTTATTACAACCAACCACCTTTTTCAATACTGCTGGGCCACATCTAATAAAAGTAGGTATGACAAATTTTTGTGGTACCGTTTACGATTCAATATTTGATACCATATTGCCGCAACCTATTGTAAATGCTGGTCCTGATATCACTATTTGTAAAGGGCAAGGCGATACATTAAAAGCTTCCATCATCACTAATGGTGGTTCATTCATCCATAATTGGAATCCTACAATATGGACAAGTGCTTCATCAAGCATTCGGCCTTTTGTGTATCCGCCATATGATACTACCTATATTTTAACATCAACTTATGGTAATAGTTGTATTGGGCATGATACTGTAAATGTTCATGTAAACCCTGTACCACCGCTTGTTATACACAATTTAAAACCTGCAATTTGTTATGGTGATACGGCTATAATCTATGCTACAGGTGCTACCAATTATACATGGACAGGCAATCAAATTATTGGCAATATTAATAATGATACCATATATGCCATCCCTACTTCAAGCAGCACATACACTGTTAGCAGTACCAATAATTTCAATTGCAATACTACACTAAATACAAGCGTAACAGTAAATACAATACCTATTGTTCAGGTTTCACCATCTGCTATCAACCACATTTGCTTGGGTAATAATATAACCTTGCAAGCATCAGGCGCAAACACGTATTCATGGTCGCCCAATGTAGCATTATCCAACACTACAGGCATTTCAACTATAGCATCACCAACAATAAATACCACTTATATTTTAACAGGCACAAGCATTTTAAATTGTAGCGATACTGTTCAGTTTATCATTCAGGTAAATGGCAATCAATCAACCAATGGCATGGCCATACAAGATACTATTTGTGCCGGTGATACTACCCTACTTATTGCATTTGGTTCAAGCAGTTATTCATGGTCGCCACCATTTACATTATTACAATTATCATCAGATAGTGTATTGGCATTTCCAACCACCACTACCAATTATTTATTAACAGGTGCACCTTTATCCGGCTGCCCCGATACTGCAACAATCAAGGTTTATGTTCATCCATATACAAATTTTATAATAACACATAGCAATCCTGTAATTTGTAAAAATCAAAATAGCGATACCATAATGATTAGTGGTGGTTCAAATTATAGTTGGCAAATTCCTACTTCAAACTTGCAAATTATATCCACCACAAATGTGATTGCAACACCAACTATCACCACCACTTATACTTTGAACGGAATTAATAATTTAGGATGCCCAATTGCATCGCCAATTATTGTTTATGTTGATACAGTGCCCCAACCCAAATTTAGTCACCCAGCTATAATATGCACTGGTGCTGGTGTTTCATTTATTAATCAAACTAATTCATTAGCTAATTTTAAATGGTTTTTTGGCGATGGTGATACTTCAGTTTTATTATCGCCCATTCATATTTATACCACTGCCGGAAAATATATTGTAAAATTAATAGCCAAAAATAATGCAGGTTGTACCGATTCAATTTTTGATTCCATCAATATTATTGAATCACCAATTGCAAATTTTACAATGAATCAAAAAATAGGTTGCGGCCCATTATCAGTTAGTTTTACAAATAATAGTACTGGTTATAATAACACTTACGGCTGGAGTACAGGCAACGGAAGTACTTATACAACATCAATTCCGCCTACCATAATTTATCCTAAACCATATAAAAATGATTCAATTTTTATTGTACAATTAACTGCAACCAATCAATGTGGTAGTAAAATATATACTGATTCAATAATTGTAAAAGCATTGCCCAAAACAGCTTTTGGGTTGAATAGTAGCACAGGTTGTTCGCCTTTTAATTTAAATATTGTAAATATTTCAAGTGGTTCAGCCAACAATTATTTTTGGAATTTTGGTGATGGAAATACAAGTAATTTAATCAACCCAATTTCCCATTTGTATTTTGCAATAAACCATGATTCAATTTATACACTACAATTAATTGCCAATAATAGTTGTGGTGCTGATACCCAAATTCAATCCATTTTGGTTCATCCTAATTCACTTACATCATTGATAAGCTTTAGTCCGATGCAAGGCTGTGCGCCATTTACAACCACATTCACAGCTTATGCTACAGGTGCTACATCATTATATTGGAATTTTGGAAATGGAAATTTTTCAACACAATCTCCCTCAACACAAACCTATACATCACAAGGAAATTATACCATTTATTTATATGCCAACAACGGTTGCAGTTATGATACACAGCAAGTAGCATTATTCGTAAACCCTGCCATGAATCTATCTTTCACGGCAAGTAGCACAACCATTTGCCAAGGCAATTCAATTTTATTTTCAAACACTACAACCGGTTTATCAAACACCACTTGGCATTTTGGTGATGGCACTACAGCTAGCAATAGCAATGAACTTCACACTTTTAACACCAGCGGAAACTATACTGTAACCTTAATAGGCACATCATCTTTATATGGGTGCATTGATTCTATTTCAAAATTGATAATTGTTCATCCTACACCTAACAACAATATTAATTTTTCACCCAATATTCCATGTGCCGATAACCAAGTTATTTTTACGAATACAAGCACCAATGCCATGTTTCATGCCTGGAATTTTGGAGATGGAAATACCAGCAATAATTTTGCACCCACCCATCATTACACAACAGATGGCAATTTTAATATCACTTATATTGCATCAAATAATTTTGGATGTGC
Source organism: Bacteroidota bacterium (assembly GCA_041165265.1). Lineage (GTDB taxonomy): Bacteria > Bacteroidota > Bacteroidia > Chitinophagales > CAIODY01 > CAIODY01. The sequence goes on from JBEANU010000141.1 coordinate 5,321, forward strand.
TGATACATCAATATTGGCAATAACGGTAAATCCTACGCCCATGGCAAGTTTTAGCACTACTGCTACTGCACCATGCAAACTGCCAACTACTATCACAACATTTAATGCAAGCACAGGAGGCAATAATTATTTATGGACTGATGGCAACGGTAATTCAAGCAATATCACTCAACCTATTTTTAATTATAATTTCGGCGGCACTTTTCCAATTCAATTAATAACTGAAAATAATTTTGGATGTGCTGATACTTTTTTACAACCAACTACCATCTATCCCCCATTACATGCAGGTTTTGTGGCTTCTCCAAAAACTGGTTGCATGCCATTACAAGTTCAATTTACTGATACATCGGCAGGTGCATTTTATCATTATTGGTATTATGGTGATGGACAAACTGCTCAAGGAATTTCAATAAATCATATTTTCAATGTTGAAGGAATTTATAATGTTGCATTGAAAATTGTAGATGCAGCAAGCCTTTGCAGTGATAGTGTGATGAAATTAAATTGGATAAATGTGTTACCCAATCCTATTGCCAAATTTAAATACGATAATTTATTTACACCCATTCCTGAAGTATTAATTCATTTTTACAATCAATCAATTGATGCAAATAATTCAGTTTGGTATTTTGGTGATGGATCAAATTTATCAACCAATGATACTTTAGTAAAACATACCTATACGCAATATGGTAATTATGAAGTAATGCTGATAGCCATACACAGCAACGGTTGTGCTGATACTATCAATCAAAAAATCGAAATTGAATATCTTCAAAATTTAACAATGCCTAATGCCATGATGCCTTTAGCAGGTGTTGGTGATGAAGTGAAAATATTTAAACCCAAAGGCATTGGGCTAAAAAAATACCATGTTGAAATATTTTCAACCTGGGGTGAAAAAATATGGGAATCTACTCAACTAGATGAACATGGCTCACCTATTGATTTTTGGGATGGCACCTATCAAGGAAATGATGCATCAAAAAAAGGAATGTTAATGCCACAAGATGTATATGTATGGAAAGCCAATGCCATATTTGCTGATGAAAATATTTGGAAAGGAAACACCTATGATGGCATCAAATACAGTAATACAGGCACTATTACCTTGCTTCGATAATATTAGGCTTATCAAAATAAATTTCAATAAGCCTTACAACAATCCTAATTTTTTGAAAAATCATTCGCAATTTTATTTTTCAAACCGCTTTAAACTCATCCAACTTCCACCATTATATACCTGATTAAAACCATTTGATTTTAAAATTGATTTGGCTGAAGCGCTACGCATACCTGATGCACAGCAAGTTATTATTGCAACTTCTTTTTTTAATTTTGAAATTTGACTTGATAAAACATTCAAAGGAATATTAATTGAACCCTTAATATGACCACTTTCAAACTCTCCTTTTGTACGCACATCAATAATTATTGCACCCTGTTCAAAAACTTCATCCAAATTAATTTTTGTGCCTAACAAATTTTTTAAAAAACTAAACATATTAAAATTTTTATTTTGAACTAACTAATGCATTTACCATCAACCAACTACCTCCATTTTTACTAGCAATACCATTATTTTGCAATGTTATTGCAGCCATTCCAATTCATGTACCCGATGCACAACACAATACAATATTTTCCATTTTTTGCAATTTAGATATGTGCTTTTTTAACTTTGGTACCAGAATATTAATACGCCCAATCACATCTGCTCCATCAAATTCTTCTGCTGATTTTACATTCATCATCGTAATTTTTGCACTAGTATTTTTCAAATTATTCATATTATTATAAATACAAAAGTGCTATCTATTTTCACACAAATTGGATACTTATGTTACATAACAAATTCAATTTTATTTAACGAGTGTATTAATAAATTAGCTTTTAATGCTTTGAAACATGCAATAAAATATCAACCGTATTTCATCAAACTCAATTATAATAATGCCAATATATTTTTGCTAATTGAATTAAACTTATTTTATACAAAGATTTGATTAAGGAAAAATTACTAGAAGGAAATAGCATCAAACATCACAATAGAAGCAGATTTCAACCAAAAATAAAAAAGGCCTTTTGATTTTATCAAAAGACCTTTCTGAGTGGTTCCTGCGGAGGAAAAGGGATTCGAACCCCTGGAACCTTACGGTTCAACAGTTTTCAAGACTGCCGCAATCGACCACTCTGCCATTCCTCCGCCACAAAGATAATTACAGAAAATACTTGTGCAAACTTGTGAGCATATTTTTTTTAAATAAATAAAACAGAACCTTAGCTATTACCAATTTATTTGTAAAAAAATATTCAGCCCACATCACTTTTTATGCAACAACTTAATATTTACGCAAGCAATTTAATTCAATTATACAGTTACATTTATGTGATAAAAATTTATTCTGCCAACTTAACACTTTTATTTCAACACGATAGGTGTAAAAAAACATGAGTAAATGAAAATTGTAGCTTATGCAATTAATTTTAATCACATTAAATTTTATCATCCAATAAATAAAATAATTAATGAGAAAAAAATATTGCAAATCCCAAAAAAATATTTTGCTGATATCATTACTTTAATGTACGTTTGCACCGCATTTTTCAGCACTAAATTATGAGCAGCCACGACGGGCATAGTCATAGCAATCATCTTCAAAAGCTTACTACAGGCGGATTATTAGTTACCTTAGGTATAATATATGGTGATATAGGCACTTCGCCTTTATATGTTTTAAAATCAATTATTGGCGACCGCCCCATTTCAGAAGATTTAATTTTTGGAGCATTAAGTTGTGTGTTCTGGACACTAACTATGCTTACCACCGTAAAATATGTTATCATCACTTTACGTGCTGATAATAACGGCGAAGGAGGAATTTTTTCATTATATACTTTAGTGCGACGAACAAAAGGATGGTTAATTTTTCCTGCAATCATTGGCGGAAGTACCTTATTAGCCGATGGATTAATTACTCCTCCTATCTCTGTATCATCAGCCGTAGAAGGTTTGCGCTTAATCAATCCTACCATTCCTACGGTTCCAATTGTAATTGGAATTCTTACATTATTATTTTTTATCCAACAATATGGTACCAAAATAGTTGGTGCCACATTTGGCCCTTTGATGACTATTTGGTTTAGCATGTTGGCTATATTAGGTGTAATGGGTATTTGGGGTCATTGGTACATTATAAAATCATTAAACCCTTATTATGCTTACAATTTATTAGTAAATTACCCTGGTGGTTTTTGGTTGCTAAGTGGCGTATTTTTATGCACTACTGGTGCTGAAGCATTGTATTCTGATTTAGGGCATTGTGGTAGAATCAATATCAGAGTGAGCTGGACCTATGTAAAAGTAGCTTTATTGTTGAATTATTTTGGTCAGGGGGCAAATCTTTTGCAACATGTAGGGCATACCTTAAACAATATTAATGAATCAAAAAACTTTGATCCATTTTATCAGTTAATGCCGCAATGGTTTTTGTTAACCGGTATTTTTATTGCCACAATAGCAGCTATCATTGCCTCACAAGCCTTAATTACAGGCTCATACACATTGGTTGCCGAAGCGATGCGATTAAATATTTGGCCGAAATTAAAAATTGTATACCCTACTAATGTTAAAGGTCAAATGTATATTCCTTCCTTAAACTGGCTGCTATATGCAGGGTGCATCGGAGTAGTATTATATTTTCAAGAATCATCAGCCATGGAAGGCGCTTATGGCGTAAGCATTATCATGACAATGTTAATGACCACCATGTTGTTGGTTCATTACTTTGTACTTCGCAGGTTTAATCCCAATCTCATTAGGGGATATATGATTTTATATTTTGTAATTGAACTCAGCTTTTTGGTTGCCAATTTCAGTAAATTTATTCATGGAGGTTGGGTATCCATTTTAATTGCATCGTTTTTAATTTTTATTATGTGGGTTTGGCATGAGGCCACTGCCTTAAAAAAATCATTTACTGATTTTAGTAAAATAAACAAATATTTACCCCAACTTAAAGATTTAAGTGAAGATGTTACAGTACCTAAATATGCAACACATTTAGTGTATTTAAGTACCGCTGAAAATGAAAATTTTATTGAAAAAAAAGTAACTTATTCCATTTTTAAAAAATTTCCGAAACGTGCTGATACCTATTGGTTTTTGCATGTTGAAACCAGTGATGAACCTTATGGTATGCAATACCGCATTGTAACTTTAATCCCACAAAAAGTATTCAGAATTGAATTTAAACTAGGCTTTAGGATGGAACAACGCCTATTACCTTTATTTAAAAAAGTAGTGGATGATATGGAAGCAAATGGCGAAGTAGATGTAATGAGCCGCTACCCATCAATTCAAAAATACCATATTAAAGGCGATGTTAGATATGTAATTATTGATAGATATTTAAGTTATGAAAACACATTGCCTGCTTATCAAAAATTCATTTTAGAAACTTACTATATTATCAAAAATTTTTCATATCACGAAGATAAATTATTTGGATTAGATAGCAGTTTTGTTGAAGTAGAAAGTGTTCCGTTAATGCTTTCAAAACGAAAATTACCAGATATAAAACGAATCACTGATAAATAAAATTATGAAACCACTTCAATCGAAAAACTCATCCGAAATAAATTTTTTAGAAGGTCCGCAATCTCGATTGAAAGAATTTATTTTTTTATTTAAAGTAATGCTTGAATTTATTAAAGGCTTTAGGGTACTTCATCATACCAGCCCATGTGTTACCGTGTTCGGCTCAGCACGATTTCCTGCACATCATCCTTATTACAAAAAAGCTGAAGAAGTAGGCGCTGCCATTGCAAAATTAGGATTTACAGTGATGACAGGCGGAGGCCCAGGAATTATGGAAGCTGCTAACAAAGGTGCTAAAAGTGTTGGCGGCAAATCAGTTGGTTGCAATATTATTTTACCGTTTGAACAAGAGCCCAATCCTTATGTTGATTATTCAGTTGATATTAAATACTTTTTTGTTCGAAAAACATTACTACTAAAATACTCCTACGCCTTTGTGGTAATGCCTGGTGGCTTTGGTACATTAGATGAATTTTTTGAAGCGCTTACTTTAATTCAAACAAAAAAAGTAAAAGAATTTCCTATTGTAATTTTTGATACAAAATTTCATGCTAATTTAATACAATATATAAATAGTATGAAAGCCGAAGGAACCATTTCATTAGATGATGACCGATTGTATTTACTTACTGACTCCATCGATGAAATGCAAAACCATTTGAAAGGCGCAATAAGTCAGTTTAATTTATCGGTTAAAAAATAATTTACAACTTATTTAGCCCATATTAAAGTATATTATTTTCATCTAGCGGCTAAAACATAGTTGTTCAAAATTTATTTTTAACACTATTACACATCGTTTTATACTAATATTGTTGAATCATTTAGCATTGATTTATTTACCTTAAAACAAATTTAAAGTATGTTTCAAAATAAAACAGTTCTCATCACTGGCGCATCACGAGGCATCGGAAAAGCAATAGCACTGAGCCTTGCAGCCGAAGGTGCCAATATTGTCATCGTTTCAAAATCAACAGAAGAAAATCCGAAATTGGGTGGAACGATTTTTTCAGCAGCCAAAGAAATTGAAAATATTGGTGGCAAAGCATTACCCATTCAATGCGATATTCGTTTTGAAGAACAAATCGAAAATGCTGTAAATCAAGCTGTATCAACATTTGGCGGAATTGATATGTTAATCAACAATGCTTCTGCTATTTCATTAACGCCAACTTTACAAACCGAAAGCAAGCGATTTGATTTAATGCACGACATCAATGTTCGAGGCACTTTTTTAGTAAGCAAAATTTGTTTGCCGCATTTAGCTAAAAGCAATCATGCACATATTCTTACTTTATCACCACCCATAAACCTTGATGTAAAGTGGCTTTACGGGCATGTAGCTTATACGATGAGTAAATACAACATGACGATGATGGCGTTGGCATTTGCCGAAGAGTTCAAAAAAATTCCGATTGCCAGCAACACTTTGTGGCCCAGAACAACTATTGCCACTGCGGCTGTAAAAAATTTATTAGGCGGTGATGCCTTGATGCAAATGAGTCGTAAGCCTGAAATATTAGCCGATGCAGCTTATTATATTTTGAAACAAGAACCCAAAAATTGCAGCGGAAATAATTTTATTGATGATGAAGTTTTGAAAACTGCTGGCATCACTGATTTAGAAAAATATGCCGTAACGCCCAATCAACCATTGTTCCCTGATATGTTTTTGGATTAATTTTAAAAGCCACGAATGCACGAATAAAATTCTTTAAAAAAAAATTGTAATTTTGAATAAATCAATTTGAAATGAATTTACAATCAATTATACAACACACGATGCAGGTAGTATCAAAATTACCGATTGAAAAAGCACAAGAAGTTTCTGATTTTGCTGATTTTATTTTGAAAAAACAAGAAGAAGAATTGTTGCAAAAAGGAATTCAAAAAATGGTGGAAAACGGAAAGCCGTATGACTTTTTGAAAACAGAAGAAGATTTATATACGGTGAATGATTTGCAAGTAAAATATAAACCATGAAGAAAGGATTTATTGTTTTGCCTTTTCTATTTACTAATTTGAAATTACTTTTTGGATTGAAATAATCTTCACCCAAAATTTCTCACCACAATTAATGACTATCAAGTAATTTTCAAAAACTACTTTTTACAACAAAAATTGAAATTCAATAATGAAAAAAATTATTCTTATCATTAGCATATTAGCATATCAGCACATTAGCACATTGTGTTTTGCTCAACAAAAAAATTTCGTTCAATACGTCAATCCCTTCATTGGCACAGGCGGACATGGACATACTTTCCCAGGTGCAACAACGCCGTTTGGTATGGTGCAACTTAGCCCTGATACAAGAATTGATGGTAGTTGGGATGGCTGTGGTGGTTATTATTACAACGATTCTATCATTTACGGATTCAGTCATACACATTTGAGTGGCACGGGTTGCAGCGATTATGGAGATATTGCATTCTTGCCTATGTTTGAAGAAACGATGTTTACTTATCGGAATGATTATACCTATTCAGAAACTTACCGACATGAAAATGAAAAAGCGGAAGCTGGTTATTATAAAGTGCTATTGAATAATTCGGTAAACGTAGAATTGACAAGCACTCCACGAGTTGGTTTGCAACGCTACACTTTTACCAAAAATGGTTATGCCTATATTGAATTGAATCTTTTACATCGTGATGAATTGTTAGAAGGTAGCATTCATCAAATTTCAAAAACACATTTTTCAGGAATTAGAAGAAGTAAAGCTTGGGCAAAAAATCAAACTTTATTTTATGATTTTGAAATTAATAAAGAACCAAAAGCAATAAATATTGTGAAAGGGAAAAATGGTGATGAAAAATTGTTTTTGTATTTTGATAAAGTCAACAAAGGCGATGAAATCCTCATCAAAACTGGCATTTCGGCTTGTGATGAAAAGGGTGCGTTGAATAACAGAACAACAG
>JBEANU010000142.1:0-3502 GCA_041165265.1 Bacteroidota bacterium
GAAATGCCAATGGCTGAAATTGTATTCGATTTTTATGATAAATTGAAATCAATAAGTCGTGGTTATGCATCTTTTGATTACCATCCATTAGATTATAGAACTGCTGATATTGTAAGAATGGATTTGAAATTAAATGGTGATCCAGTTGACCCATTATCAGCATTAATTCACCATTCAAGAGCACATGAATTTGGCAAACAAATTTGTGAAAAATTAAAAGAATTATTGCCACGTCAGCAGTTTCAAATTGCTATTCAAGCTGCAATTGGGGCTAAAATTATTGCCCGTGAAACGATTAGTGCCATGCGAAAAGATGTAACAGCAAAATGTTATGGTGGCGATATTTCTCGTAAACGTAAATTATTAGAAAAGCAGAAAGAAGGTAAAAAGAAAATGAAACAAATTGGCTCGGTAGAAGTGCCGCAATCGGCGTTTATGGCGGTTTTGAAACTAGATTAAATGAGATTAACCACAGAGGCACTAAGTTAATTTATTAAATACAAATACAGGATTAACCACAGAGGCACAAAGGCACAGAGTTGATTTTGAAAGACAAAAAGTGACTTACACAAAGACACTTCCAAATGTTGGGAAGGCACAGAGAAATATTATTAATTTAAAAGTATTTCTCTGTTTCTCAGTGCCTCTGTGGTTAAAATTCTTAAAAAATAAAACATGACCCAAGAAGAAAGAAATAAAATTTCAGCTAAAATATTAGATGCTTCAATTGAAGTTCATAAAAATTTAGGAGCTGGTTTATTAGAGTCAGTTTATGAGCATTGTTTGGTAAAAGAATTACAAAAGAAAGGAGTTAAAGTACAGCGACAGGTTGAATTGCCAATTATTTATAAAGAAGAAGTATTAGATTATAGTTATAGAATTGATTTATTAATAGAAGATGAAATTGTTGTTGAATTGAAATCGGTGGATGTTTTACTCCCCATTCATGAAGCGCAACTATTAACATATTTAAAATTAACGAATAAAAGATTGGGGCTGCTAATTAATTTCAATGTAGTAAAATTAGTAGATGGATTTAAGCGAAGGTTAAATGGTTATGATTAAAAACTCTGTGCCATTGTGCCTCTGTGGTGAAAGCATTATTAACCACAGAGAAACAGAGACACTGGTAAAAATAAATAGAAATTATAAAGTAAATTTCAGTGCCTCTTTGATTAATAAAAAATATAATTAATGGAATTGCTCGACGGAAAATTTTTATCAGCACAAATAAAAGAAGAAATCAAATTGCAAATTGATGGTTTGAAATCTGAAGGTAAACGAGTGCCCAATTTGGTGGCTGTGATGGTGGGCGATAATCCTGCTTCGCAAACGTATGTAGCCAGCAAAGCAAAAAATTGCGATGCAGTGGGTATGCAATCATCCGTAAAAATTTTACCTGAAAATATTTCGGAAACAGAATTATTGAAAATCATTTCGGATTTGAATAATGATGAAACCGTTGATGGCTTTATTGTTCAGCTTCCATTACCCAAACATATTTCTGAAAAAAATATTATTGAAGCCATTGCACCACAAAAAGATGTAGATGGTTTTCATCCTGTAAATTTGGGTAAATTAATGTTGGGCGAAGATACTTTTATACCAGCCACACCCATGGGTATAATGGAAATGTTGCGCCGATATAAAATAGAAACAAAAGGCAAACATGCTGTAGTTATTGGCAGAAGCAATATTGTAGGAACACCAATATCGTTGCTACTTTCACGAAATACAAATCCTGGTAATTGTACCGTTACACTTTGTCATTCGGCAACAAAAAATTTAAAAGAAATTTGTCAATCGGCTGATATAATTGTGGCGGCAATTGGTAAAAAGAATTTCGTAACAGCAGATATGGTAAAAGATGGTGCTGTAATAATTGATGTGGGCATTAACAGAATAGCAGGCGAAAAGAAAATTTATGGCGATGTTGATTTTGAAAATGTAGCGCCTAAATGTTCGTACATAACGCCAGTACCGGGTGGCGTAGGATTAATGACCATAGCAGCTTTGATGTTGAACACAATTAAATCTTATCAAAATAAAAATGTATAAAATTATATGAAACAATTTTTCAAAATCGTATTGGGTAGCATGGTTGGTTTTATTATTGCTGCAGGATTATTTACCATTTTAATAGTAATAATTATTGCTGGAATAATTTCAAGTAGTAAAAAATCAGAACAATCGGCACCACAAGCGCATTCAGTTTTAACTATTAATTTGAATAAACCAATTGCCGAACGCATGGATTATTCGGATATTAATTTTAGTTCAATTTCGGATTTATCCACGTCAAAAAATTTAGGATTAAAAGAACTTACAGCCAATATTCGCAAAGCAAAAAATGATGAATTTATAAGTGGAATTTTTATTGATACAAGAATGGTTGAATCGGGTTGGGCTACTTTAGAAGCACTAAGACGTGAATTAATTGAATTCAAAAAATCTAAAAAATTCATTATTGCTTATGGCGAAGTGATGACGCAAAAGAGCTACTACATAGCCAGTGTAGCCGATAAAGTGTATTTAAATCCAAGTGGATTAATGGAATTTTCGGGCATGAGTGTAAACATTATGTTCTTAAAAGGCACATTGGATAAATTAGGAATTGAACCTCAAATATTTTATTGTGGTAAATTTAAAAGTGCTACCGAGCCTTTGCGTTTAACAAAAATGAGTGATGCAAACAGATTGCAAACAACAGAATTCATCAATTCGTTCTATTCACATTTCATGCACAATATTGCAGATAGCCGTAAAATGAATTACGATTCGTTAGATAATATTAGCAAAGAATTATTGGTTCGAAACCCAGCATCAGCCTTAAAATATGGCTTAGTGGATGGCTTAAAATATTATGATGAAGTATTAGCAGAATTGAAAAAAACATCGGGTACGGATGAAAAAAATCCGAAGTTTGTTTCTATCGAAAACTATGACAATATGAGTGGTGGCGAAAAATTTAGTTCATCAAAAAATAAAATTGCAGTGGTTTATGCCGAAGGCGATATTGTTGATGGGCAAGGCGATGACGACAATATTGGTGGCGAAAAATTTGCCGAAATGATTCGTAAAATACGCCAAGATGAAAAAGTAAAAGCATTGGTAATTCGTGTTAATTCGCCAGGCGGAAGTGCATTAGCAAGCGATATTATGTGGAGAGAAATTATGTTGGCAAAAAAGAAAATGCCTGTTGTAATCAGCATGGGCAATTATGCTGCAAGTGGCGGCTATTATATTTCTTGCGCTGCCGATTCAATTTTCGCCGAGCCAAATACTTTAACAGGTTCAATTGGTGTATTTGGCATTTTGCCTTGTATGGAAAATTTCTTACACGATAAATTAGGCATAACACACGATGGCGTAAAAACAGGCAAATACAGCGATATGCCTAACTTAACCCGTCATTTAAATGATGATGAAAAACGAATTATTCAAGCTGGCGTTGATACTATTTATAGTGATTTTTTAAATCGTGTGGCTCAAGGTCGTCATA
>JBEANU010000143.1:0-3318 GCA_041165265.1 Bacteroidota bacterium
TTTTGTTGGCACAAGCTGGAAGTTTTGTACCTGCAAACCATGCTACCATTAGTTTGGTAGATAAAATATTTACCCGTGTTGGTGCCAGCGATAATATTAGCAGCGGCGAATCAACTTTTATGGTGGAGATGAATGAAACCGCCAGCATCCTCAATAATATTTCCAATGATAGTTTGGTGTTGTTGGATGAAATCGGCAGAGGTACTTCTACTTATGATGGCATCAGCATCGCTTGGAGCATTGCAGAATATCTGCACAATCATCCATTGTATAAACCCAAAACGCTCTTTGCTACGCATTATCACGAACTCACTGAATTATCAGAAGTGTATCCGAAAATTAAAAACTTCAATGTGAGTGTGCATGAACATGAAGGCAAAATTATTTTTTTGCGAAAACTGAAACAAGGAGGAAGCCAACACAGCTTTGGAATACAAGTGGCGAAGATGGCTGGCATGCCACAAAATTTGATTCAACGAGCCAACGAAATGATGCACCAATTAGAATCAAAAAGTTTGCAAGAACAAAACCGCAAACAATTGCGCAGCGTTCCTACACAACAAATGCAACTAAATATTTTCGACCCTGTGAGCGATGAACTAAAAGAAATTTTGCAACAACTGAAACTGCTCGACATCAACAAAACAACACCAGTAGAGGCTTTGATGAAATTGATTGAGTTGAAGGGAATGGTGAGATAATTTATTGATTGGATGAGTTGGTGATGGAATGATTTAAATGTAATTGCTGGCGCAAGTTTGCAGCATTGATTTGTGTGAGGCGAACTTGTGCCAAATATTTAAAAGGCACAAGTCGGCAAACGCTAAATGGCTATACGTCAGACTTGAGCCAGCAGGGGTAATTATTGAAGATTTATTGATGGATGATTTATGATTGAATTTGTTCTACTACAGAACTATAACTGACGATTTCAAATCGTCTATTAGATATGTCGAATTGCAAATTCGACAGAACATGAAGGTTGACAGAGGTTCCATTATCATTAAAAATTCTTTGGTTATATTTGCAAAAAACAATTTTACATGAAATCTCTTCTATTAATTTTGGCAGGATTTATACTTATGAATCATTGCTACGCTGAAAAAGAACTTGAGATATACAGAATGCGAAAGGACAGTACTTATAAAATATTTCGCCTAAAAGAGAACATGATGGCTACTATCAAAATATCAAAACCCGACGGTGAGTTTAGAAATTTGCAAGGTAAATTAAAGCAAGTAAATGATTCATTTCTTATTATTCAAAACCATCAAGTTTACTATGATAATATTGAGGCGATAACTTATAGAACTTCTGAAAAAAAACATATTGTCCAAAAAATAATTGCTGGTGTTTTGGCAATACCACTAATTGCATCAGCAGGGATTACTGCCTATGGGGTATACTATTTAGCGAATAAACAAATCTTCTATTCAAGTAATAATCCCTACTATAGTTGGGACCCAATGTGGGGAATGATTGTGGTTTTGGGGGGAACTGCTGGTTGTATAGGTACTGGAATACTTCTTGGTTTTGATTTGATGTTTGATACTCATTTTTCTATTCATAAACTTCGACCTTTTGAAAGTCAAGGAAATCATAGATGGTTTATACGAGTTATAGAAGTCCCTGCTGGCGCAAATCTGAAGCATAGCTAAAAGCGTTTGCCGACTTGTGCCTTGATACAATGGTACAAGTTTGCCACCGCACCAATCAACGCTGCAAACTTGCGCCAGCAGGGGTTGGTGATTGAATGATTGAAATGTAAGTGCTGACACAATTTTTTGAATCAGGAAGTTCCGAAGCGGAGCTTCGAAACAACGGCTGCTTAGCTCAACTTCTACTATAAACTCAATTTTCGCCTGCCAAACTCTTTACATTTTTTATAGTAAGAATTGCGCCATCAAAACTAAAATTCAAAAACTTATAAATCGTAGAACTCTTATACATTGTTTTTAAAACAAAATGCCCTTCCTGAGGTAAAACAAAGTCACCAACTTTATACACCATAAACGTCCCTCCATTTGAATAGTTCCAATCAATGTAAATGTCTCGAATCAATTCTAATTTAGATTGATGAAAATCTAAGTTCTTTGCAATATTAAAGTCCTGAACAATGATGGGTTTTATAATTTCTATAGCTGTAGTATGCTTTGAAAAATTATTGTTACAAATTTGCGTATATCTATTTGAATCCGTACATAGGTATTGAATTTCCTTAATTGATGCCATTTGATACATGGTATTAGTAATAGAAAATGAGACCATGTAATTGCGAATGTAAATAAATGGACCATCCACTCTATCTGAAAAAGAAACAACTTTGAAATCATTAATTCCATCATTATCAACATCTAAAAAAAGAGAATCACTTTTTCGATTGTCAAATTTAATTTGCTTATTTATTGAATAATCGCTTGTATCAAAACTTTTATCTTTTAAGCAAGCTGTTAGTGATATACTTAATATAGGTAGTATCAAAAATAATTTTCTCATCTTCAAAATTAATAAAATAGTTTCGATTATAATCGTTCAGAATTTTACCCTGCTCATCCTTGTGTGTAGTAGAGCCATTAGCGCAGCGCACAACTTGTCCCAATGAAATCTGGAAGGATGTAAACGGCACTTCGTTTCTAACGAAATATTTTATGCCGTTCATCAGTTCGTTTTGCTTGTGTGCAAGATGATTCTCAATAGCAATAGATTGTAAATCCATTGCAGCAAACATTCACAAATTCTATTTAATTTTGCACAAAAGAATTTATATGCACACACAATTTATTACCAATGATGCTGGCAAAAAAGTAGCTGCTATTTTATCCATGAGCGACTATGAAAAATATTTAGATGATTTGGATGAAATCAAAGCTATTAAGGCTTTTGACAAAGCCACTAGCAAAAAAATGGAATTGGTTTCATTTGAACAAGCAATAAAAGATTTGAAAAATATTCGTTCGAAAAATGTATAAAATTTTTTTCGATAAAGCAGTTTATAAGCAACTCAAAAGTATTCCGAACAACGAGTATAAAAAAATTATGGATGTCATTGCTGCTTTGGCAAACAACCCCCGACCAAGTGGCTCAAAAAAATTAATCAATCGCCCAGGTTATAGAATTAGGCAAGGCGATTATCGCATTATTTATTTTATCAAAGATGAAATTCTTACCATCGTAATTGTTAGTGCTGGGCACAGAAAAGATATTTACGATTAACCCAAAACCACACCTGTTGAAGCTTTGATGAAGTTAATTGAATTGAAAGGAATGGTGAGGAGATAATTATGGAAGATTTATTGATGGAAGATTTATGATTGAATT
>JBEANU010000144.1:0-8869 GCA_041165265.1 Bacteroidota bacterium
TTGCCTAATTGATAAGGCGATAGATGCTCATTTTTTGCCAGTATTGATTCGGAAACAGGTACTAAAAATTGTTGTATTAAATCTATATCACTCATAAAGTTTATTTCTGAAAATTCATTTATTGTATTGTAATTATTTTATTGTTGGTTCATTTTTTTTTCCCAATTCCATGCCGTTAGCATCATGGTATTAATATCCCTAGTTGGCTTCCATCCAAGGGTTGTAGTAGCTTTGGTAATATCTGCATATACAGCAATGGTATCACCTTCACGGCGGCCCCCAATAGTATAATTTAATTTTTGAGCGGTAGCATTTTCAAAAGCATGTATCGCTTCTAAAACTGTGTAGCCATTGCCTGAACCTAAATTAATAATATTGTAATTGGTTTGGTTTTTATGATGGGTTAAATGTTCCATTGCTTTGGTGTGTGCATTTGCTAAATCCATTACATGAATAAAATCACGAACACAACTTCCATCTTTTGTATCATAATCATTACCAAAAACAGTTAATGAGTTTATTTTTCCGATGGCAGTTTGTGTAATAATAGGCACTAAATTATTAGGTTTATCAAAAGGTACTTCGCCTATTAATGCTGATTCATGAGCACCTACAGGATTAAAATAACGCAATAATATAAAATTCATTTCAGGGTGAGTAGTAGCAAAGTCAGCAATTATTCGTTCGCCAATTTGTTTGGTATAACCATACGGCGATTCGGCATTTTGCAAAGGTGTAAGTTCAGTAACAGGCAACTCTTTTGCATTGCCATAAACCGAGCAACTGCTTGAAAACACAAAATGTTTAATATTATTTTTTTGAGCGGATACCAAAATATTAATTAACGATTGCAAATTATTGTGGTAGTAAAACATAGGGTCAGCAACCGATTCAGGCACTGATTTTAATGCAGCAAAATGTATAATACCATCAATATTTTTTTCGGTTTCAAAAAAATGATGAACAGCTTCGGCATTACATAAATCAATAATATGGTTTTTTATTTTTCTGCCTGTAATTTTTTCTACTGCATCTAATTGTTGCTGATGACTTCGTAGATGATTATCAATACTAATTACATCAAAACCATTGGATATTAAATCAATTAAGGTATGGCTGCCAATATAGCCGCATCCGCCCGTTACCAATATTTTTTTCATTTCCTTATTTTTTACGAAAATACAATTGCATTTTAATTTTTATTAAATATAAAACCAACCACAAAATGTTGATTGCAATCTTTTTATTTTCAGCAGTAATGTAATACCAATTGCAATACAAAAATAGTACAAATGAGTGTAACGAAATTTGGACTATATTGAAAACGCAATGGGTATAAAATGGTGGGCAGCAGTTTTGGTTGAATTAATGATATATTAGCAAAATATATTTAATATGTTTGAAAAATTGTGCTTGATGCAATACATTTGTTAGGAATTAAATTTTTGCTTCATTCAAATGAAATCATTTTTTATCGCCTTTGTAGCTTTTTTTGTCGGCTTATTAATTAATATCAATTATTTAGGGGCACAAACAAATACTGGCAATTGTTTCAGTCAATCGGTTGATAATGAAATAAAAGCTACTATTGCCAATTATGAGCGCAATGGCTATAGTGTAGTTAAAAAAGGTTCTGAAGAATATCAATCAACAGTTGAAAACAAACATTTAGTGCAGTTAGTAGCTGGTAAAAGTTATTTATTTTTTTTGAAAACTGAACCTTATGTTGATCAATCAAGTATAGTATTAGTTAATAATTATAATGTGGTGGTTCAAAGTGTTTTCAGAGAAACCGGAACAGAACGAAACTCAGTTTTGTTGCAATATTCAGCGGTATCAAATGGGTTGTATAATGCTTCCTTTAAAATGGTAGATTATAGTGGTAGAAGTGTTTGTGGTAGCTGGTTAATCATGTCAAGATAAAAATTTCAGGAATATTATTTTTGAAACACTTGAAAGGAATAATCCATTTTATTTTTTTCATCAGCTGTATGATTTTCAATTAAAATCAATTTCCATTTTTCAGTATCTAAAACTGGAAAAAACGCATCAGCATTATCAATTATTAAATCAATTTCGGTTTTATAAATTTTGTTAGCTAAATCAATAGTTTGCTGATATATTTTAGCCCCTCCAATTATAAAACATTCGGTTTCATGCAATGCTTTTGCGGCCTCAATTGCTTCAGTTATTGAATGAACAACTATAATTCCGTCAACCATCCAAGCAGGGTTAAGTTGTGATGTAATAACAATAGTAGTACGATTGGGTAATGGTTTGCCAATTGATAAAAAGGTATTACTTCCCATCACTATCACATGGCCCGTAGTAAGTTGTTTAAAATATTTTAAATCGGCTGGCAAGTGCCATGGCAATTGATTATTAATACCAATTGCATTATTTTTTGAGGTGGCTACTAGGATGGAAAGAATCATGATTTAATTTTAATATTATCTGAAAATTAATTGCATTTATTCTAATTGCTAAACAGCAATAGGTGCTTTAATAATGGGATGTGATTCATAATTTACAATGGTAATATCATCAAAAGTAAATTCAAAAATATCAGTAATATTTTTATTCAACACCAATTGTGGCAATGGTTTAGGGGGGCGGCTTAATTGCAATTTTGCTTGTTCAATATGGTTTGAGTATAAATGAGCATCACCTAATGTGTGCACAAATTCACCTACCTCCAAATTGCAAACTTGCGCTATCATGCAAGTTAAAAGAGCGTAGGATGCAATATTAAAAGGCACTCCTAAAAATACATCGGCACTACGTTGGTATAATTGACAACTTAATTTTCCTTTTGTTTCCCCGTTTTCAGGGTTGGGTGGCGTTACATAAAATTGAAATAAACAATGGCAAGGTGGTAGTGCCATTTTATCTACATCGGCCACGTTCCAAGCGCTTACAATCAACCTTCGTGAATCAGGTTTGGTTTTTATTTGATGAATTACATTTTTTATTTGGTCAATTACTTCTCCATTGGCACATTGCCAACTTCGCCATTGCTTGCCATATACTGGGCCTAATTCGCCGTTTTCATCAGCCCATTCATCCCAAATGGTAACATTATTATCCTTTAAATATTTAATATTAGTATCGCCTTTTAAAAACCAAAGCAATTCATGAAAAATACTTTTTGTGTGCAATTTTTTGGTAGTAACCATGGGGAAACCTTTTGCTAAATCAAAACGCATTTGATAACCAAATACACTTTGTGTACCTGTGCCCGTTCGGTCAGTTTTCACTGCACCTTTATCTAAAATATGTTGTAGTAAATCTAAATATATTTTCAAGGGAAATATTTTTTGTAAAAGTAAAAATTTTCAATTTATTTAATCATAAATTATAGCAATATACCAATATACCAATTGTGTAAATGTATTAGTTTAATAAATTGGTATTCAGTTCAGTTGCATGGTGTTACTGGCAAAAGTTATGAGACTTGATACAATAGGTATGATGATAGCTGCCACCTTCATGTTGTTTGCTGAAACAGTTATGACTCCTTACATCAGTATCGTGCAAGTAGCTGCAATCTTCATGATGATTGCTACAATCGGTGTGCAATTAGCTACAACCTTCATGTTGTTTGTTGCAACAGTTATGACGATAGCTGCAATCTTCATGAAACCTTGCACTATCATCATGCAAGTAGCTGTAATCGGTGTGCAACTTTACACTATCCTTATACTGTTTGCTGCAATCGGCATGCAACTAGACCAAGGCGGTATAAAAGCTTGTGTGAATTAAGCCAATTCAATAAACTTATGAAAACCTAAACTATGAACTGCGGTTAAACTTTTTTAAATTTGAATAAATCATTCTGGCATCTTACAACATTAGTTTCAAAATAAAATACGTGTTTTTACGTATTTTTTTAGGTAAAATATACCATACTATTGCTACTCTAAAAATAACTTAATACATTTATAACCTATGAAATAAAAAAAAACTAAAGCGGCTAATAATTATTGTGTTGCTAAACTTCTCTTCTTGCGCAAAACGTCCAAATTTTGAAAACAGAGAGAGCGGTAATAGTGAACACACTCAATATGGGTGTGTTCCTTTGCTGTTTTCAATCTGTTTGGGTATTTGGACGTACCTGCGTAACTTGAAAACGTATAGCAAAGGTTCACACTCTTTTTATTGCTTTAACCACCCCATCTATTATTTGCTGCGCTTTGTGCCTTTGCAGTTTTTTTGAAAATTAAATTTTATATGAATGAAAAAATCAATTTTTTATAAAGTAGTTATTTGCTTTATTTTCGTTATTAGCTTTAATAATAGCTTTGCGCAAACAATTTTACAAAGTAGTGCTAGTGCACCTTGGAAATCATTGACATTACCATTTGGGCAATCACCAAGTGGTAATTTTATGAATTGTGGTGACCCATTGCCTGGTTTTAGTACACCAGTTCAATCTACACCATGTACGGTAGGATGCCCAATACCTTACAATGTTTTATCTGGAGTTACCCCAATATGGACAAACCCAATACCTACAAATGCATCAGGGAGTTCTGAATGTTTTTTTGTAGCCGATTTTAACATTACAGAAACTTGTTCAGATTATACATTGTCTATAACAAGTGATGATGTGAGTGCTGTATTTATTAATGGAACATTAATTGGCTCAGGTATTAATTTTTCAGCAATAGCTAATATTAATATTAAATCTGAATTGGCTGCTAAAAATAAATATTTAAATTGCGGATGTAATAGAATTGTGATTAATACCAACAATACCAATGATGTAGCATTTATGACCTGTAAACTTGTACGAACCTATACGCAACCTCCGTCAATAGTTGCTTTTGCAAATAGTATGTCAACTAATGCTACATGTTGCATTGGCAATACCTTATCATTAAGCTCACTTTTGTTTAATAGTGTTCCATCTGGAACTATTCCAGCACCTACCTATACATGGACAGGTCCGAATGGATTTATAGCAACTGGCCCTAATGCAACTATTCCTAATTTCAGCACTGCAAATGTAGGATTATACACCCTATCATTCGGGCAACCCTGTTGCAAAACAACATCTACGGTTAATGTTACTGTTGATACTAATCCATTTACTTTTTCATCACTTACTTCATCAACATGCGCAGGGTCAGCAACAATAAATGTTACTGGTACAGGTTTACCGGGTACTGCACATATTACCACTTCGTATAACGGAGTCCTTTTAGGTACTACATCTGTTCCCAGTAATTTAAATTCTACACTTAACTACTCATTGCCAGGTGTATTATATGTGCCAGGCGTATTTACATTTACAATTACAAGTGCCGCAGGCTGTGTGTACACTTCAACTTTAACCATTCCTCCTTGTTGTAACGATTTTGTTGATAAATTTGGAGTAATTTATTCTGGTAATATTTTATCAAACACAACTTCTTCATTTGTTACTGCCTTAAATGCTTCAAATCCAATTTATACCCGACCCGGAATTGTTATTGATGGTAAATTTACAATTGATAATAATTTTACTTTTTTAAATTGTCCTGAAATTAGACTAACAAAAAATGCAAGAATTGAATTTGCGGCCAATACAACAGCTCGTTTAGTAATAGATAATGCCTGGCTACATGCCTGCCAAAATTATATGTGGGCTGGTACATTTCTTTCGTCACCCAATCACTCAATTGTAGTAAAAAACAATTCATTAATTGAAGATGCAGTACAAGCCATTTATTCAAATACTGGATTAGTATATTGCCATAATTCAATTTTTAATAGAAATTATATAGGAGTAATGATAAATGGTATGCAAAACTATGTGCAACAAGTTGGGGCAGCATTGCCTGAAAACTCAATTTGCAATAATACTTATTTTTACTGTGATAATGTAAGTTATGGAGTGCCACCACCGCATAACCCAATTTTTCTTACAAAAAGTGTTTTAATTTCGCCGTATCAAAATCATCGATCTCGATATGGTATGATGTTGTTTAATTGCGGTAATTCAATTAACAAAATTAATTTAGTTGGTAATCCTGTTGGCTTCCCTGTTTCAAATTTAAATCCCGATAATAAATTTAGTAACTGTGATGTTGGTTTATATTTGGGTGGCAATAACTATATGAACTTATCATTTAATATATTTGATAATAATGGCTTAACCCCAAGCGGTACTATACCAAATGTAGGTTCAAACATTGGTATCGATTTAGATATTGCGAAAAATAATAATGTAAATCTTACTGGAGGTTATGGGTCACCAAACACCAATAACTTTAAGCCTAGTAATAGATTTATTAACTCTTATATTGGTATCAGAGTTGATAACTCAAATGTAAACATGGATCATAATTCTTTTGGAAATAGAAATAATTTAAACACGAATTTTAATTTACTTACAAAAGCAGTATTTGTAAAAGGTCTTCAGAACAATAAAAGCTTTTATTGCAGAGAGAATGACTTCCAAAGTTATAACATAGCCATTCATACTAATAATAATGCTGCCTCAAGATTAAGCATTATTGATAATTATTTTCAATCTACCCTAACCAATACAATACCTAGTAGCATAGGAATTAAAATTGAAGAGAATACAGCATTGCCTTTTAATAAGTATTTTGTAAGTGGTAATACAATTGTTAATAATAATTATGCTATTTGGATAAAAAATGTAATTGTGCCAGGCATTAACCCTGAAGATAATAGTTATTTATGGAATACTAATATCAGCCAAAATACTATAACTTACAACAGCTATTTGAATGCTCAAAGTTTTGGTAATTACCAAAATTTTAATGGTTGTAGTGGTATATATTTAGATAATACCCAAAATATATTTGTACAATGCAATGATATAAAAAATGTTTCCCCTACTTATTTTACATCGGCAGGCATGCACTTTAGAAACAATTCATTAGGCAATTTCATTACAGGTAATATGATAACTAAAGCAGCCAAAGGCATATTGGTAGATGGTCCTAACCAAAATTACTTATTAGGCAATTCATTCAATCAAAACCTAGATGGCGTATATTTAAAAAATAATGGTGATATTGGTGAGCAAGGTAATAGTACCATTACAAGTATTGGTTGCGCCACTAAACATTGGGGTAATGAATGGATTTTACCATCGTGGGCAGGCGCTTATGCTACTTATAGTACTAATGGATCTAACATTTCGCAAAAATCAAATTTTATTGTTAATCAAAGCGATATAGGGAATGGTATGGGCTTCGGGTCTGCTAATATTTTTAACGATTTAACTTCTTCTCCTATACGGTTTAAGAATAGTTTACCTAATACCACTCCATATTTTACGAATCAAGATTGTGTGTTTTATTCTCAAGAACGATTAGCCAGTACTGATATAAATCCTGAAACAATGGATTTGGCACGAACAAATAATGTGAATTTGCTAAATGCTGAAGAGGGTATGACTACTTTTTTTGCACAAATGCATCTATACGAACAATTAAAAACAAATCCTGATTATAGAGATAGTATAGGCACTTTAGATTCATTTATGCAATTAGCAACATTTCAGCCCATTGGTAATTTTTATAACATGCAGCTTGAAATAGCAGCCGCTTTTGATTCATCATTGTTTTATTTGAACGATATTGATCGTATCCCTATTCGGAATGCTCATTTGCAAACTGCTATGCAATATAATGATGAAGCACAAGGCTTATTACCATCGGTTGAGTATTATAAAAATGTAAATCATATATTTTTACAAAGCTTAATAGCCGATAGCCTATCTTATGCTGATTCAATAAATAATACTGAATTGCTCATCAATATTGCTTATTTATGCCCAACTATTTATGGCCCAGCTGTCAACAATGCTCGTAGTTTATTAACTTATTTAGGCTATGAGCCTTTATATGGCTACAATGATGATTCAATATGTATCAATAGTAATGCACGTATGGCATCAAGCCATTCAATGACTGATGATTTAGCACGAATAAATGAAGCTAACAATTATTATGCTACATTGCAGTTGGATAAAGTAAGTACATCAAATAACAAACTTATTATATTCCCAAACCCTACAAATAATGCAATATCCTTTACTTATACGGGTATTGAGTTGAATAGCACTTTAGCAATTACTAGCTATTTAGGAATGGAGTTATATACTGAAAAATTATTAAATACTGAAGGAAAACAAAACCTTGATATTAGTAGGATTGAAAATGGCTTGTACCTAATACAGATACGCAATAATAAAGGGCTTTTGATAAGTCAATCAAAGCTGAATGTAGTAAAATAGAATCAATTAAAACATGATACGCTTTTTTTAAAACGTATCATGTTTTTTAAAATTAAAAAATTATGAAATATTTTTATGTTTTTGCTTTAGCAGTGCTGTTTAATACAGCAAATGCACAAAACTTAATTGTTGACCCTAGTTTTGAAGAATTTTGGGGTGATTGTAATCCTTTTTCCTCCTCTAATTTAACTACTCAATTTAATTTTAATAATGTACCTACTCAAATTTGTGGTTTAAAAAATTGGATTAGTATAAGTTTAACAACTGATGTATATTCAAACAAAGTAAATAATGGCTTCAGTTCTTTGCCTACTAATGTAAATAATTGTAAGTATGTAAATCCTCATAGTGACTCATGCTGTGTTGGCGGTTTTCAATACCTGCAAGGAATTGCCGGAGGTTCAATTTACAGAGAAATATTTGAAGGAAAATTAGTAACCAGTTTAATTGCAGGACATAGGTATAAGTTTTCAATATGGACTCAACTGTTTGATACTATTTATCCAAACGTGGGAAATATTGGAAAAATAGTTGGAATCAATAGTTTTAGTGCTTATTTTAGTCAACAACCTATACAAACTTCAGAATTACCTTCTTTTATTTTAAATATTG
>JBEANU010000145.1:0-3720 GCA_041165265.1 Bacteroidota bacterium
AATCTTCCTCCGTTTTGAAATGCTGATAAAATTTGATAGAATTCACACCCACAAAGTTATTTATCCCAAGCATTAAACAAAGATAATAAATTGCGACCTAAACGCCTATACCTAAAAACTGATTTTCATTTCTTTGAAAAGAAAAAAATAAAACTGTAAGTAAAAAAAATAACAACACCCAAAATTTCCCTTGCATCAACTATTTGGTAAGGATTATAGGAAATACTTCTTTTTGCAAGTTGGTATTTACTTTTAAATAATATTGTCCGTTTGGCAAGTTATCTAAATTTACAGAAAATTTTGATGGACAAACTCCATATTGCTTAATTAATCTTCCATCAATTCCAAATAATTCAATGCTTTCAATTTCTTGATTAGCTTCTAATAACAATGCTTCTATATTAACACTTCCTGAAGTTGCAGTAGGATAAACTTTTAAATATTTTGATTTTTCGTTTTCTTTTACAATATGCTTAATTGTAGTATGGGCAAATATATTGTCTAACATCCAACCTTCATGTAGCGAATTTGATGTATCAGAAATTAATGTAAATCTATAATACACTGTATCTAATTGATTAAAATTGTAAATACAAAACCATATATCTTTCCATGTTGTGTCAGTTCCACTAAAAGCTATATTCCCATTTAAAAGTGTATCTTTATTTAAGTTGTCAAAGCCATAAAAATTATGGCTTATGGGGTTATTAAAAGTGTTTTGCCATGTTGTGCCTTTATCAATAGAAAACTCAACCATTCCACCGCTATGATGTTTTTCAAAATCTAATTTTTGTTTCCATCTTAAAGCATGTATTCCCCATGGTTCAGTTGTTGAGGCAAACCAAAATACTGAAGTATCATTTTTGGGATAATAATTCATTGTATCGGTGATTAAGGCATTCGGAACAGTTGTTGCACTATTAAAAATGGTTTTTTGTGGTTTTCCAATTTGCCAAATATTGAAATGATGAGTTGTGTCAAATTGGATTTTGATAGAAGAAGCAACTGTATCAGCTCCATCAAAGTATTGATTTTGCTGCCAAAATTGTGCATATGAAAAAGTAGTAAGTAAAATCAAAATTGCCGAAAGCGTAACTTTTTTATTCATTGTTTTAAATTTTGAATTGTAAATATAAAGAAATTTCACTCGGAAATAAATGGTACAATCTAATTTTGGGTGGTTAATAAAATGTTTTTAGCTTTGTAAAAACTATATGTTATGCAATACACCTATAAAATAATGCTGCATCAAGAAGAAGAAGGTGGCTTTACCGTAAATGTTCCTGCATTGCCAGGCTGCATCACCTTTGGCGAAACTTTAGATGAAGCCATTGATATGGCAAAAGATGCCATCAACTTATATTTGGAAGAATTGAAAAGCAGAGGTGAAAAAATTGTTGATGATTCTAATACCTTGGAATATTCATTGAACTTACAAACTGCATGAATTTTTCAGCCAAAAATTTAATAAAAATTTTAGAACAAAATGGCTTTGTGTTTAAACGCAGTAGCGGTTCTCATCATATTTATTATAACTCAATTTCACAAAAAACTATTGTAGTGCCAATACATGGTAATAAAGATTTAAAGAAAGGAACTTTCTTTGCCATTATTAAACAAGCTGGAATTGAAAAAGATAATTTTTAATTTCCTACTTACTCAAATGCATACTTCTTTCTTTATACAACGTACGGAAATAAGGGTCACGTAAATCTTTAATATAGCGGATAGCCTCACCAGTTGATTTCATTTCTGGTCCTAATTCTTTATTCACACCAGGAAATTTATCGAATGAAAAAACTGGTTCTTTTATAGCATAACCTTGCAAGTTGGGTACGTAATTAAAATCGGTAACTTTCTTTTCACCCAACATTACTTTGGTAGCCATATTCAAATAAGGAATTTGGTAAGCCTTAGCAATGAAAGGCGTTGTACGGCTTGCTCGTGGGTTGGCTTCAATCACATATACTTTACCATCTTTAATAGCAAACTGAATATTGATTAAGCCTTTAATCTGCAATTTCATCGCAATTTTTTTGGCATAATCTTTCATTTCAACAATCACCAATGGCGATAAATTAAATGGCGGCAACACGGCGTTACTATCACCACTATGGATGCCTGCTGGCTCAATGTGTTCCATTATGCCCATCACATGAAAATTCTCTCCATCGCAAATGCCATCAATTTCAGCTTCCTGACAACGGTCTAAGAAATGGTCAATTAAAATGGTGTTATCAGGTAAATGTTTCAACAAACTCAATACACCATTTTCCAATTCATCATCATTTATCACAATTCGCATACGCTGCCCACCCAATACATAACTTGGGCGAACCAACACAGGGTAACCAATTTTATTTGCCACAGCCATGGCTTCATCAGCAGTGTGTGCTGTGCCATATTCAGGATACGGAATATTCATTTCTTTCAGCAAATCGCTGAACCTGCCACGGTCTTCGGCAATATCCATACTATCGAATGAAGTGCCTATGATTTTAACACCTTTTTCTGTTAAGCGTTTAGCCAATTTCAAAGCGGTTTGTCCACCTAATTGCACAATCACACCTTCTGGCTTTTCATGTTCAATAATTTCCCATAAATGTTCCCAAAACACAGGCTCGAAATAAAGCTTATCCGCCATATCGAAATCGGTACTCACCGTTTCAGGATTGCAATTAATCATGATGGCTTCATGACCACATTCTTTAATTGCCTGCAAACCATGTGTGCAGCAATAATCAAACTCAATGCCTTGCCCAATGCGGTTTGGGCCACTGCCTAATACAATGTATTTTTTCTTGTCGCTTCTGATTGATTCGTTGTACATAATGTTTTTGTTTGTTGCCCAAAGGCACTTTTTTTACACTAATTTTTTTCTCACAAAGGCACGAAGGCACAATGAATACAAAAAATTTTTTAGTTGAAAAGGCAATAACATTTCTTTGTGTCTCTGTGCCTTTGTGAGCCTATTATAAGTATCCGTTTATAACTCTGTGAATGCCATCTCGAATTAATTCAACATTGAAATTGATTAACAAACCCAATTTTAAGTGTGTTAATTTTAAATAAGTCAATAGCTGTTTGTAATGCACTTTTTCTAATTCAGCTACCGATTTTAATTCAATAATTACTGATTCTTCAACAATAATATCTGCTTTAAAAGCTAATTCCAATTCAACTCCATCATGCACCAATCCTATTTTTTCTTGCCTAGTAAATTCTAAACCAGCTTTTGTTAATTCGTAACATAAAATCTCTTCGTAAACTGATTCGAATAAGCCAGGACCATATTGTTTATGAATATTAAAACTAATATTGACAACCGTTTTTGCTATTTCGTTTTCTGTCATTTATTAACTATTTTTTGTGTCTTAGTGCCTTTGTGTGCTTATTATTTCAATTCATCCAAAATAGTTTCTTCATCAAACAATGAAATTTTACGCTTGTATAACTCCTTCATAAAATCATCCCAACTTACTTTCGCCAATTTTGCAGCCCGATGCGATGATAATTTTGCTTTTTGAAAAAGCACAACGGCTAATTCTAACAGCAACTCTGGTTCACTCATTTTACTGGCTTTTACAAATTCATCTTCTATTACTAACATAGCTTTTTATTTTTTTGTAAAATTAATCGAATAATTTCTTTGTGCCTTCGTGCCTTTGTGTGCTTAATTTATCCAAAAGTTGAGTAAAAATAATTCGTCTTACTTTCAAA
>JBEANU010000146.1:0-7772 GCA_041165265.1 Bacteroidota bacterium
CAAGGTATTAACAAAATTCGATTTCGCTAACACAAAGCCACCGCACAAAATCGATTCTTGATTTTCTAAATTTTTGTTTTGATGGCAATTTAGCGCAAGATAACTTTTTGAGGGACGACTAACTAGTATAAATTCAATTTAAGTGCATCACACAAATTATACTTATTGTTTAGTAAACTCACAAGCATCATTTCTATATTTAAAAATAAAAAATTGCATTTTTTTATTTACTTTGAAAATTGATAAATTTAAATTAAAATGAAAACAGCCATTATAATTGATGATGAACCTAAAGCAAGATTATTGTTAAAGAATATGATTGCAAGTATCACTGATAAAATTGAAATTGTAGCTGATTGTGATGATCTTCCAAGTGGGGTAAAAGCTATAAAAAAATTTCATCCTGATTTTGTTTTTTTAGATATTGAGATGCCAGGACGAAGTGGTTTGGAAATTTTAGATTATTTTGAAGAAGCTGAAATTGATTTTCAACTAATATTTGCCACAGGATACAGTGAATATGCTATTCAAGCATTCAAACTTTCAGCAATTGATTATTTACTAAAACCTATTAATCCTGAAATTTTGCAAACCACTATCACCAAATTACTTAAATCGGAAGCTGGTGAGAAAGTAATTCATTATAAAGCACTACAGCAAAATTTGCAACCTAATAGTGATTATAATGAAAAATGTATAATTGTAAACTTAAGCAGTAGTACCCGGTTTATAAAGCTCAAAAATATTATGATGTTGAAAGCCGAAGGAAGTTATTGTGAAATATATTTAGAAAGTGGTGAAAAATTATTAGCAAGTAAAAATTTAAAATATTTTGAAGATAAACTTGATGATGTAAGTCATTTATTTCGGTGTCATAAATCGTATGTAATAAATTTAAAGGTGGTTAATGAATTTAATAAAAGTAGTGGAGTGGTTTCATTAATAAATGGAATTACGGCATCAATCAGTATGGAAAAAACAGATTTATTTTTTGAAAAAATGGAAATGCTATTTTAATATTAGATTATTAAAGCAACTATTGTCATATCATTTTTTCTTTTGTTTGCTGTATTTGTAAAAGCACAGCAACCTGTTTTTATTCCTATGAAATCAAATGCAGGTTTATCAGCCAATACTATTTACGATATAAAACTTGCCCAAAGCGGATTGGTGTACATTGCCCATAATAGAGGGCTAAGCAGCTTTGATGGCACTCAATACAAGGATATTGTAAATACTAAATTTGCAAATGCGGCTTTATCTAATATATTAGAAACAACAAACGGAAAAATATTTTGTAAATCGTTTAAAAACCAGGAATTTGAACTCATTGACGATACTTTGCAATTACAACCTTCCTATTTAATTTGCCAAAACTATTACCCTAACCAACAATTTGAAAATTATTTATTGAGTCATACTGAAGATTCAATATCTATTTTCAACACCTCAACTTCTCAATTAATTAAGCGAAAAATAGATGACAATAATTTTGCAACCTATGTGCATTGCAATCCAATATTTGCATTTATTAAAAATGATGAAAATAAAAATGAAACTATTGTTTGGCTTGATGAAAAATTAAAAATGCATCAAACTAAAACAAGTATAAAAGGTACAGCAAGCAATGTTTTTTTAAAATTCAATTCAACAAAAGTTGTATTCATTCAGAATAAAAATTCAGTTTATTTTTTAGATTTAATAAACCCTATTGCAAACACTACAACAACGGTTTTAGATAATATCACCGTTAATAACGTTACTTTTTTTGATAATAAAACCTGGATATGTACTACAACTGGTATTTATTGTTTTGATGATAGCAACACAATGATAATGCATATTTTGGCTGATTATAATTGTTCTGATATTATTTTAACAAGTGAAAAAAATTATATTGTAAGTACTGTTGGTGAGGGACTTTTATTCTCACCCAATTTTCAAATTTATTACTTGTTAAATGAAAATGTACCCTCAACTTTTATTGCCGGTTATAAAAATAAGCTGCTCTTAGGCACTGCTAATGGCGATGTAATTACTTACGATTTTGAACAACATAAAGTAGTATCAAAAGAAAATTTATATCACCATAAAATTATTGAATTTATTGCCTTTGATAGCATCAGTAATACATTAATTACTAGTGCTAATAATGCGAAATTCAAAACCAAGAATATAGTATTCACTGAAAATTTTATTATTAAAGATATTGCCTACTTGCATAAAAATATAGTGTTGGGCACCAATGCTGGTTTGTTTTTATTAGTGAATGATTCTATTTCAACTTCATTTAAAAACATAATTGAAAAATCTTCATTTAAATTAAATTATTCAAGATTAAAAAAAATTGATTTAGTTGGTGATGAGCGAATTTTTTGTTTAACCATCAATTCTAATAATTCAATTTTGGCATTTCAATCGTCATCAGGATTGTATTTTTTTGATATAAAACATAACAAAAAAACAAAACTACCACCTGTAAATTTTGTAATAACTGATATTATTTTTTATGAAAATCAATTCATTATTTCAACAAAAGATAAAGGATTAATAACCTATCAAAATAACGAATATGAAGTATTCAAATCAGTTGGTGCTGAAAATTTTAAGCCAATCATCAATAAATTATATGTATATAATAAGGAGTTATGGCTTTATACTGAAAGTGGTATTTATAAAATAGTTCACCATCAATTACATAAATTTAATCAAAATATTGGTTTGCCAGTTGATCATATTTTGGGCTTATATATAGCAGATGAAAATGCAATGGTAAACACACGTAATAATGTTTTGGTTTTTAATAAAAATAGTAATATCAATGAAATAATTAGTCCAATTCTTTTAGTTAAAAAATTGATTACATCAAAAAAAAATTACAACACTTCATTAGGTAATATTCAATTATCGTATACTGAAAATAATATTAAAATTCCTGTATCATTAATTTCATTTGCTAATGCTACTAATACGCATTTAGCCTTTATTCTTAATGGTTCTGAAATAATTACATTGCCATCTGATGTACGTGAAATTAATTTGAGCAGCTTAGATCATGATGATTACAGTTTAAAAATCATGTCAGTTACTAATGGTAAAATTGATAAAGGAAATTCAATAACAGTTGAATTTTCAATTGCAAAACCATTTTGGAAAACTTTATGGTTTATGATAGTAATTGTAATGATTATGATTTTTATTATAGGGATGATTATTCGTAAAATTTTGTTGCGTCAAAAAAAGGAAATGCAACTTTTAGCATCAAAAATTAAATTAGAACGTGAGTTAGATACATCCATGCTTGCTAGTATCAAAAGTCAAATGAATCCTCATTTTATTTTTAATGCTCTGAATACCATTCAATCATATATCTATAGCAATGATAAAAAAAGTGCTGGTGTATATATCAGTAAATTTTCAGATTTAACACGAAGTATTTTACAGATGAGTAATCAAGATATGATTACGATTGCGGAAGAAGTGAATGCTTTGCAATTGTATTTAAGCTTGGAAAAAATGCGATTTGAAGATACTTTTCATTATCAAATTCAAGTTGCTGAAACTATTGATAAAGAGTTTTGTAAAATACCTTCCATGTTGGTTCAGCCGTATGTTGAAAATGCTATTAAGCATGGATTGCTTCACAAAAAAAACAATAGGCAATTGTTAATTCATTTTTCAAGAACGCAAAATGTTTTAAAAATAATTGTAGATGATAATGGTGTTGGAAGAAAATTTAGTAACGAATTAAATCAGCTGAAAAACAGGAATCATCAATCGTTTGCAATGAATGCTAACAAGAAACGATTAGAAATTTTACAGAATCTTTATGGTAATATCCAATTTGAAATCATTGATAAATTCTCTGATTTAAATCAAGCCATTGGCACCACGGTTATCATTTCAATGCCTTATAAATTGTAACACAAAATTATTTTAGAGTTTGCAAATTGCTTTTAGTGTTTGACAAATTGATTCATAAGAAAGTATTTGTTGCTTCTACATTTGAGGCATAAACAAATATAATTATGATAAAAAAATTACTTTCAGTAGTACAAGTTCTTCTCATTACTTACTCAATAACACAAGCGCAAAGTAGGTATAAATTGGATAGTTCATTTCATCAAATGGGCTATCGCATTGATTCAGTATCAAACGGTATAGGTGCTGTTTTGCACGAAGTTTGTCTGTTAAATAATGATGGTACAATGTGGGTTAGTGGTCGTTCAAAAAACAATTCAAATTTTAATTGCAATCGATACCTTCATGCATTAAAATCAGATGGAACAAATCAAACTTCTTTTGGCACCAATGGAAAGCAGGAAATCAATTACGTGCTTTCAAAATTTAATTTAACACATGCAATATCTATTCTACCCATGCGTAACTCAGGCGTATATGTAACTTGTAATAGCGGTGGTGGTTATTTTGCACCTTCTAAAAATACACCAGCATTCTACTCACAAGTTGGTGATAGTATTGATGGAAGTTATTTTGCAGCCTCAAAAATTAATGATAGCATACTCGTGATGAGCGATGTAAATATGAGTGTTTATGCCTATTCTAACAATGCTGTAATGACTACTAACAATTATCATGATACCGCTTACTTCAATAACAAAACATTAAATAATGGCGCTGTGCCATCTAATACAACAACTTTGTATAATCCATTTCAATCATGTTTAAGATTGCTAACAGGAACTGATGGCGCTTTATATGCAGTAGGAAGAGGAAAAAATGTTGCTGCAAATAGATTTTTTATTACAATAACAAAGATGCTACCTGGTCAACTTAGTTTAGATAATACTTATGGAGTTAATGGAATTGCAGGTGTGTATGGGTCAGATAATTATATGCCACTTAACTCTGCTGTTATTGACAACAACAATAATATTTATGTTGAGTTTGTGTACTATGATACTGTTACATTACAAAGAACTGAACGTATTATTTGTTTCAATTCAAATGGCAGTATAAATAGTAATTATAACAATGGCTTGGGGTATATTACGGTAAATAAGGCTATTGTAAAAATGGCGGTTGATGCCAACAATAATTTATTTTGTTTAAATAGTTACGGGTATCAAAAAGTATTAGAAAGCTATACTGTAAACGGTTTGCCAAATAACATTGGCGATACATGCAACTATCTTTCATTTAATAAATATTATTTAACAATGAGTGATATAAGCATTAATTCACAAAATGAAATACTATTAGTAGGATGGGCTAGTGATACAAGTAGTGTTAACCCAACTAGTCAATCAATGGGAATAATATTTAAGCTAACAAATTCAACAAACACAACAAATGGCATTAGTAAATTCGATTCAAAAAATGTAATAACTGTATATCCAAATCCTGCAAGTAACTATGCAATGATAAACTCAGTTGTTGAATTAAATTCAATTGAAGTTAGGAATGTATTAGGTCAGCAGGTAAAATGTGAATGGTTAGCAATGGCTGACAATGACTATAAATTAAATGTTGAAAATTTAACAAAGGGAATTTATTTTGTAAAAATTGTAACCCTAAATGGTGATGAAATGATAGAGAAAATTATTAAAGATTAGTGGTTTAATGTTAAATATAAAGCCGCACCAATAGTAATGTTGGTGCGGCTTTTTTTGTTGAAATTATTTTTTTTACTTTCCTTTAAAATCTGGTTTTCGTTTTTCAACAAAAGCATTCATTCCTTCTTTTTGATCATCAGATGCAAACAATAAATAGAAATTTTTTCTTTCAAAAACCAATCCTTCATCTAATGTTGAGTTGAATGCATTAATTACACTTTCTTTAGCCAAACGCACAGCAATAGGCGATTGTGCTGCAATTTCTTTGGCTAAATTAATAGCTTCGCTTAAATATAATTCAACAGGAACAACACGATTAATCAATCCATTTTTCAATGCTTCATCAGCCGAAATAAATTTACCTGTTAAAACCATTTCCATGGCTAAAGCTTTACCAACAGCTTTAGTTAAGCGCTGTGTGCCTCCAGCACCAGGCATTACACCAATTTTAATTTCAGGCTGACCAAATTTTGCGGTTTCACTTGCCACCACCATATCACAAGTCATCACCAATTCACAGCCACCACCTAAAGCAAAGCCACTTACTGCTGCAATGATTGGTTTTTTAGTTTTTTTAATTCCATCCCATGTGCTGAATTGGTCAATGTTCAACATGTCAATGGCTGATTTACCTGCCATTTGTTTGATATCAGCTCCAGCTGCAAATGCTTTGTCATTGCCAGTTATGATGATGCACCTTACTTCATCATCATTATCTAAAATTTTCAAAGCATCTCTCAATTCGCCCATCAATTGCAGGTTTAAAGCATTCAATTCCTTTGGTCTGTTCAACTGAATTAATGCAATATGTTTTTCAACTTGAGGAGTAACAAGTATAAATTCAAAATTCATTTTTATATTTTTTTTATGATATTATTATCTGCTAAAATAATTTAATTTTTAATGATACCAATTCCAACAACAAAATAGTCTTTGGATTATTTTGAAAATGCAATCGGTATTATTGTTTTTTTTGAAGCATTTTTTCTAATAAAATCAGCGCTTCATTTTCAGCATTTCGCATTGCTTTTTCTTCTGTTTTTGTTTTGTCTTTTAATCCGCATAAATGCAATATTCCATGAATTAATACACGGTTAAATTCATTACTGAAGGTATTGTTCAGGGTTTTTGCATTTTCTTTTACTCTATCAATACTGATGTAAATTTCACTTTCAATTGTTGTTTTAGATGAATAATCAAATGTGATAATATCAGTATAAAAATCATGCTGTAAATATTTTTGATTGATGTTTAAAATATATTCATCATTTGAAAACACAAAAGCAATTTCAAAATGATGAAAGCCATAATTTGCCATTACTTTTTCCATCCATTTTTTTATAATTATTTTATTTTTGAAAATAAAACTGGGGGCATTTTCTTTTAAAAAATTGATGTTTTGCATTTTGTTCAGAAGGATTAATTTTTAAAAATAGGAATTAATATGGTAAGAATGAAAGGCGATAATTTTTTGTAGGGAATATATTATGAT
Organism: Bacteroidota bacterium; assembly: GCA_041165265.1. Lineage (GTDB taxonomy): Bacteria > Bacteroidota > Bacteroidia > Chitinophagales > CAIODY01 > CAIODY01. The sequence continues at coordinate 7,069 of JBEANU010000146.1, forward strand.
GTTAATATTGTACTAGTGAATATAAAGATTTGGCAAGAAACCTATGTTTTTTGAACTTAAACTGATTTGGGTAGAGTATGATATTTTATACTACTTGTTCTTATATAAACAATTTAATAGATTTGCAAACAATATATTCAAATTGAAATCACTTCAGCATGAACTACAAAATATCTTTTCAGGAAAGAGCCAGATTGGCTCAGGAAGCATTATCCAGTCAATCTTCCTTCAACTTACAGGAAGCCAAAGAGCAAGTGCTTCGGTTGAAAAAAGCCAATCAATCAAAGAGCAAGAAGCGAAGCAAATAATTGAATATTGTGATAGAAATCAGTTTTGGTTCAATTCTGTAATTGACGAACAGTTAAAAATTGGTGAAGGTGCTGAGCAACAAGTTTTTTATTTAGATATAGATAAAACCGTTCTGAAATTAAATGATGGGATTTTTTACAGCTCATGGTCAGATTATCTAAAGAGTTTGCTTTTACATAATTTCTTTTTTCCTGATACAACATATCATCTTCAAGGATTTCAGTTTTTAGATGAAAAATTAGTGGCGGTAGTAACACAAAAATTTATTGTATCAAATGAAGTGTATGATTTTGAAATTATTAAAAGATTTTTAGAGTTTAATGGTTTTGAAAATAATCGAAATTATGATTTCATTCATCCAAAATTGGGAATCATTTTAGAAGATCTGCACGATG
>JBEANU010000147.1:0-3983 GCA_041165265.1 Bacteroidota bacterium
CCTATGCAACCAAATTATATGGTATCATTAAATACTTTTAATCCATACACCTCTAATAATACTTATAATGTAGGGATGGATTATCAAGGCAACTCATTTGGGGCTGATTATAGATATGCAATTGTAACTGATTACCCAGAAGGTACTATTGGTGGAAATCCAGCTTTGTATATTGGGATAACTCAACAATATACTGGAAATCCTATTGCAGTAGGCAAAGACCCTGATGTTGTCATCATGGGCACTGATGCTTGTGTAATATCGTACAAAATAAATACAACCACAAATGACTATGAAATTTGGATAGATGTGGTGAATAATATTAATACATCTCCAACTCTTTCCAGTTCAACCATGGTCGCTTCGTTTCCTTACACCACTAGTTTTATACCAGTTGTAAATATTGATGCTAATTCAATGGGTGATTGGGTAATTTGTTATTCAGAATCAAAAACAATTGCTCATTATGCCTTAGGAAATGGTAGTGCTTCATTAGTTACTCCATCTTTTACTCCAATGGCAGGAGCTACATATGGCGAATATGTAAAGCCTGATGTTGCTATTGATGATAATGCAATGGCTTATTCAACTTCATTAGATAATAACAACAAAGATTTATGTGTATATGATTTAAACAGCAATACTTTGATTTATTCAAAAGGTGGTGGTGTTTTATTAGATGAACCCAGAATTGCTTGTCCGCCAGCAGGAGGAAACAATAGTTTATTATCTTGGGCAGTGGCAAATATCACAGAAAATTATAGTGGCATTGCTTTGCATTATCAATCAGGCACATCATTTTATAATCATTCATTAACTAATGGAAGTTCAGGATTATATGCATTAGGAACCCAATTACAAGCTAAACCATCAGGTTCATGGAACTATAGACCCTGTATCAGCTTTAACACAGATGCTTGCAGTTCCTTATCTGTAAATTGGTTCAATACGGCTACTAATCAAATTATTGGAGTAGAAATAGAATCAGGTGCTGGGCAGTCAGCCCCACTATCTAACTTACGTTATGCACCATCATCAACACCAATCAAATTTAATGAGTTAGGGCCAAAAGGAAGATATGCATCAGCAGTTTGCAGCAGATATGCAGATTTGAAAGCAGCTGCTTATGTAATCGGACAATCAGTTGTTGAACATACAATTGATTGCATTGGTTCATGGCGGATTGGTAAACCACACAATAATTCAGCAAATATCCAATCAAAAGCATCATCAAATACAGGTTTTATTATTACTCCAAACCCTGCAACTAATAAATTAACTTTAAAAATGGCTAATGATTTAGAATTAAATAATGCTGAAATAAAAATAGAAAATGTTGTAGGACAAGAGTTTTCAACTCTACAACTTGATAAAAATACGACGGAACAAAATATTAATATTGCAGAATTACCGAATGGAATTTATTTTATTAAAGTAATCATCGGTAAAAATTTATTGTTTACCAATAAATTTGTAAAACAATAATAAAAAGAATTAAATAAATTTCAATTAAGCCACAAAGCAGATTAGATTTGTTTTGTGGCTTTTTTATTTTTACGAAATGAAAAAAAAAGTATTGTATAATGGCGAATTAATAAATGAAAATGAAATTGGTAATTCATTTTCAAATCGAAGTTTTTTATACGGCGATGGTTTTTTTGAAACCATTTTAGTACAACAAAAATCAATTCCATTTTTACAATTACATTTTAATAGAATCTGTAAAAGCTTTGCTGTGTTAGGTTTTGAGCCAATAAAAAATTATACACTAGAAAAACTTAAAGCCGAATTAGAAGTATTGATTGAGGCTAATCAATTTATAGATGCTAAAATCAGAATGGCATTTTATAGAAATGGAACAACAGGTTATTTATCGAATGAAAACTCATTTAGCTATTTTGCTGAAATAAGTGAATTGAAGTCGGGAACAAAGGCAAGTCTGTCGGCTACTATTTATTATGACAATAAAAAAGCATTGGGTAGCATTTCAAATTTAAAATCTTCATCGGCTTTAATTTATGTAATGGCTGCAAAATATGCTAATTCAAAGGGTTTTGATGAAGCTATTGTATTAAACTCGAATGGTTTTGTGGCTGATACCACCAACTCAAATATTTTTATTTATAAAAATAATCAATTGATTACACCACCACTATCAGATGGTGGCGTAGATGGTGTTTGTAGAAAATTTATTATCAATAGTTTTTCTGTAATCGAACAATCAATAGGCATTAATGAATTAATAAATGCGGATGAAATATTTTTAACGAACGCTGTTCGATGGATTCAATCGGTAAATAAACTAGAGGAAAAAACGTTTGTTACTTTACAAACTGAGTATTTTGCAAAGCAGTTTGAAAAACATTTAACATCATAAATACATAAACCACATAGACACAATAGGTATTTGTTTGTAAATGATATTACGGTTTATAAAACGTAGTTTTACTTTGTGTAGCTATGCAGAAATGGATACTATTTAGAGATTTATAGTTGCTTCGCAAAACACATAAACAAATTAATTTTACGTGTAGTTTTTTTAAAAAACTATGTGCCTATGTGGTAAAATGAATTTTAAAAATATATGAAAAACATAGCATTAATCGGTTGTGGAAATATTGGTAGAAGGCACTTGCAAGGCTTGTTGCCATCCATCAATAATTTAAATATTTTAATTGTTGAACCTATTGAAGGCTTGTGGCAACAGGCATTACAAGCTATTGATGAAGCAGGCGGAATACGAAATCATCATGTTGAATTTTATTCAGCCATCCATCAATTGCCTGAAAATATTAGTGTGGCAATTGTAGCTACCAATGCCGATGTACGAAAAAATGTGGTACTTGAATTATTGAATCATTGCACACCACAATATTTAATTTTAGAGAAAATACTTTTTCAAAAAGAAAGTGATTATGTAGAAGTTGGAAAGCTTTTATATCAAAAAGATATTCCAACATTTGTAAATTGTACAAGAAGATATTTTCAGCATTATCAGCAAATTAAAAAAGCATTTTCGGCAAGTTTGTTTTTAGAAATGAAAGTTACAGGAAGCAATTGGGGATTGGCTTGCAACACCATTCATTTATTAGATTTATTTAATTTTATGAATGATTATGTGAAATATAATTTTAATACAAATGAAATAAATAATCAAATTCAAGAATCAAAGCGCAAAGGATTTATTGAATTATTGGGTACTATAAAAACCGACGAAAAAGATTTATTTCAATTTAGTGCTACATCAAATGATGTTGCTGGCGAACCGCTTATCATCAATATCAAAAGCGAACATTTTGAAGTAACTATAAATGAAACAACAGGCACAATTGAATCACGAAAAGTAATGCTGACCGAAGATTCAACTGAACCACAACAACTTAATTTTAATTACAATGCATTGCCATTAAGCAAAGCTTCTTATCTTTTTGTAGATGATTTATTGCAAACCAATACTTGCAAACTAACCGATTATTTTACTTCAGCTCAGTTGCATTTGTCGTTATTAAAAGCCTATATGCAGCATTTACAAAAAAATAATTTTGAAATAAAAAATAATTGTTGCCCGATAACGTAAGTGTTATGAAATTCAATTATTAACCACATAGGCACAATAGAGATTTTCGCTTGCGAAAGCTATGTTTTACTACTGAACTTTTGTTTGTATAATAAGATTTTATAGAAAATAAATTTAAAACATTGAATACAATAATTTCCATATTCTATACTCATATTCATTTAATCATAGTTGCTATGCAAATCACATAGCCTAAATGCACTTGATTACTTTATATTTGTTCTTAATTTTCTATGTTTCTATGTGTTTATAAAATAGATTTTAAAAAAACAAATGACAAAGATATTATTATACGGAGCAGGCCCAATGGCTGTAGAATATGCTAAGGTATTAATGGCAATGCAAAAGGATTTTGATGTGATAGGCAGAGGCGAAGCATCCGCAAAATTATTTGAGGAAAAAACTG
>JBEANU010000148.1:0-3498 GCA_041165265.1 Bacteroidota bacterium
GTGTGAGCCATCTACATCGGCATCCGTCATGATTACAATTTTATGATACCGTAGTTTATCCAAATTCAAAGCTTTGTTATCTTCAGCAGTACCAATGCTTACACCCAAAGCGGTGAACATATTTTTTATTTCTTCATTGTCATAAATTTTATGTTCCATCGCTTTTTCAACATTCAAAATTTTACCACGAAGCGGCAGAATAGCTTGATACTTTCGGTTTCTACCTTGTTTGGCAGTACCACCAGCCGAATCTCCTTCTACTAAAAATATTTCTGAAACGGTTGGGTCGCTATCTTGGCAATCCGCTAATTTACCTGGCAATCCGCTACCAATAACACTTTTGCGTTGTACCATTTCACGAGCTTTACGTGCCGCATGACGGGCAGTGGCAGCCAAAATTACTTTTTGAACTATAATTCTTGCTTCTTTTGGATGCTCTTCTAAATAGTTGTTCAGCATTTCACCAACGCATTGGTCAACCACACCCAACACTTCATTATTGCCCAATTTTGTTTTGGTTTGTCCTTCAAATTGTGGCTCAGGAACTTTTACCGAAAGCACTACTGATAAGCCTTCACGAAAATCATCACCAGCAATTTCAAAAGTAACTTTATCAAATAATTTATTTTTATCAGCATACGATTTAAACGAACGAGTTAATGCACGGCGCATACCTGCTACATGCGTTCCACCTTCAATGGTGTTGATATTGTTCACATAACTGCAAACATTTTCGGTGTACGAATCATTGTATTGCAATGCAATTTCAACCGATACCATATCTTTAGATGTTTCAGCATAAATTGGTTCAGGAATCAATGGAATTCGGCTTCCATCAACAAATTTCACAAACTCTACTAAGCCACCTTGGCTATGAAATGTTTCTTGTTTAAAGTTTCCTTCAGCATCTTTTTCACGTTCATCAATCAATGTGATTGATACCCCTTTATTTAAAAATGATAATTCACGAATACGGCTTTCTAAAGTTTCATGTTTGTATTCACCTGTAATGAAAATTGTCATATCGGGCTGAAACCACACTTCTGTACCACGTTTTTCGGTTTCGCCAACTATTTTAACTGGGTATTGCGGTTTGCCTTCTTTATATTCTTGTTGCCAAATTTTTCCTTCACGGTAAACTGTAACTTTCAAATCAGTAGAAAGTGCATTCACACAACTTACACCCACCCCATGCAAACCGCCTGATACTTTGTAAGTATCTTTATCAAACTTGCCACCAGCATGCAATACAGTCATTACAACTTCTAATGCTGAGCGGTTTTCTTTAGTATGAATTCCTGTTGGAATACCTCTACCATCATCCTTTACAGTGATTGAATTGCCTTCGTGAATATGTACATAAATATTTTTACAATGCCCAGCCAAAGCCTCATCAATCGAGTTGTCAATTACTTCATACACCAAATGATGCAAGCCTTTTGAACCCACATCGCCAATATACATGGCAGGGCGTTTTCTTACGGCTTCTAAACCTTCTAAAACCTGAATACTGTCGGCACCATATCCACCCGGAGCCGGAACTTCTTTTAATTCGTCCATGATTTAACTTTTTTTAATAAAATTTGATTGATAATTGTAACCCTTTCAAAAATGAATGCATTGATTTTTCAATACTTTCAAGCCGTTTGTTTGATGTGATAAAAGTAAATAATTAATGCTATAATTGGTACTAAAAAAGGTGATTTATTTTTTACTTTTTTTTGCGATGATTTAAAGTGTAATTAGGATAAAAAAATAATCGTTTAATTAAATAGCTAACTCTTTACAAGCATTTTCAGCGGCTTGTTTTTCAGCTTGTTTTTTGTTGAAATTTTCGCCTTTTCCTTTTAATTCAGTATTTACAAATACGCCGCATGAATATAAAGTACGGTTCTTAATTTTTCGTTCTTCCAAAACCTTAAACTCAACCGCATGACGATTGGTTTGCGACCAGTTTAATAATTTGCTCTTAAAATTAAATTCAGTTTTTTCAAGCTCATAAATATCAATATGGTTTCTGATAAATTTATCTAAAATAAAATTTTGAGTAGCCATAAATCCTTTATCTAAATATATAGCGCCTATTAGTGCCTCTAATGCATTGCCTAGTATATCATTATCTTTTATTGATTTAATATTGCTGCCAAACCTAATAAAATTTTGAATTGACATATCGCTAGCAATTTCATTCATGCTTTGTCGGCTTACCATTTTGCTGCGCATTTCAGTTAAAAAACCTTCCCTACGGGATGGAAATTTTTTGAATAAATAATCAGCTACAACAAAGCTGAGTACGCTATCACCCAGCATTTCAAGGCGTTCATTATTATTACCATCCAAATTGCTATTGGTGCTGCTATGCCTAAATGCCAAGTGATAAACAGCTAAATTTTTAGGGCAAAACCCTAAAACCGCCATTAATGAATGGGTAAATTGTTTATCAGGCGAAATATAAAGGTTATAAAATCTACGAAAAATCAAAATGTAAAAATTGAGCGCAAATTTAAAATTTATCAATCAGTATTTTAATAAAATCAAAATTATTAATTATGGATATCATACTTGATTATTTTCTCTCCTAATTCCTTATTTAAAATTAACCGTTTTCCTCATAATAGTAGGAGTAATCTATTCCTTTCATAAACATTTCTCGGCTGTTTATATCAGTTGTTATAGCTCTTTTTATCAATTTCAATAATTCGCTACTATCTACAGTGCTAATTATCATTGCATTCATGTAATTGCTTTTACTTATTTTGCTCCAATCAACACATTTTTTCAAGCGTTTTTTCAGTATCAAATCTAGCCATATACGGGTGCTTCTGCCATTGCCTTCCATAAATGGGTGAGCCATATTCATAGCACAATATTTATCAACTATTTCATCCAAATTAGTTTCGGGCATTGCTTCAATTTTTGCTACATGCGTTTCTAAATAATGTGAAGGTGTAAATTTAAAACCACCCTTAGATATGCTTTTGGTTCTTATTTGCCCAGCAAAATCATACAAGCCCCCAAACAAATAACCATGAATTTGTTGTAAACCTTTAATTGTACCTACCTCTATACTATCTATAAAAGAACTTTCAAACAAGGCATACGCCTTTGTTTTACTCTTGCCGTCAATGCTTTCATCGCTGTAAGTAAACCAATCAATAAATTTGTTAGCTTTTGTTCCCGGAAAAGTTTTACCCAAAGCAATAATGCCGTTATAGTCCAGCATATCGGCTAAACGCTTTTTGCCATCAGGTGCAATAAATTTCAACTGGGTAGTGGCACTAACCACTTGACTGTTTTCTTTCTTCAACTTGGCTTTTAGGTATTTCCAATAGTTTCGGGTTTTGGTATAATCATCTTGGTTGGTAAGCACAGCCACAATATCCAACACCGAAAACCACCACTTGGCGTTTTGGTCATCCCATAAGGCACGTACCTCACGGTCGTCAAAAAAACGGATGGATATTTTCATTTTAATTATGAGTTATGAATTTCATCTTC